>JAKRSE010000313.1 GCA_022402505.1 Fimbriimonadaceae bacterium
CTCCTTCTGATCTCGGCGAGGGCCGGCCAAGGGGTGCCCCGACCTGACGGCCGTTCCAGTCTCACGATGGAAGCCGGAACGGTTGGTCGGCCGCAGGTCGAGAAGCAGGGGGCTTCGCCTTCGGAATCCGTCGGCTGAGCCTTCCCCTGAACCTGGCCTGCGACGGATCGTGGCCTTTCCGCTTCGAGCCGAGCCCACGGTCCGCCGACAGGCCAGGACACCCACTGTCAGGCGGGCCGGAGTGAACTGGTGGTGTGAAAACTTCCTAGGGTCAGTTCAGGCACTCACAGACCCGAGTCGGTGGAGGCTCCTTCTGATCTCGGCGAGGGCCGGCCAAGGGGTGCCCCGACCTGACGGCCGTTTCCAGTCTCACGATGGAAGCCGGAACGGTTGGTCGGCCGCAGGTCGGGAAGCAGGGAGTTCGGCCTTCGGACGTGCGCAGGAGGCACCGTCCCCTGAACCTGGCCTGCGACGGATCGTGGCCTTTCCGCTTCGAGCCGAGCCCGCGGTCCGCCGACAGGCCGGGGCACCCACTGTCAGGCGGGCCTGAGTCAACTGGAAGTGTGAACACGACCCAGGCGACTACCCGGCCGACCGCCGCTCCGGCAGAAGGTGGGTGGTCTCGATGCGGCGGATGACCCGCGAGGCGGAACGCATCACGATGGACTCGGTGAGGGCCATGCCGCGGCGGAATCGGACGCCCCGCAGGAGGTCGCCGCTGGTGACTCCCGTCGCGGCAAAGATGACGGGACCGCGTGCCAGGTCGGCCGTATGCAGCACCCGCTCCGGGTCGCCGTCGATCATCGCATCGGCACGCCGCTTCTGGTCTTCGTTCTGGAACCGCAGCCGGGCCTGCATCTCTCCGCCCGTGCAGAGGACGGCCGCCGCCGTGATGACGCCCTCCGGCGCGCCTCCGACACCCATCAGCCCGTCGACGCCGCTGTCGGGGTCCAGCGCGGCGATGGCGACCGAGAGATCGCCGTCCGGCACCAGATGGACCCGGCACCCGGTCGCTCGCAGCTCGGCGATCAGCTCCTCGTGTCGCGGCCGTTCCAGAATCCCGATAATCAGCTCGTCCACGTCCTTGCCCAGGGCCTTGCTCATCAGCCGGGCGTTCACCCGGGGCGGCAGGGTGATGTCCACGATTCCGGCGCATTCCGGCCCGACCACCAGCTTCTCCATGTAGCAGTCCGGAGCGTGGAGCAGAAAGCCCTCGTCCTCCAGCGTCGCCGCCAGAACGGCGATGGCGTTCGGCGTGCCGTTGGCGCAGAGGTTCGTGCCCTCCAAGGGGTCCACGGCGATCTGCACTCGGGCGCCGGTGGCCGAGCCCAGCTGTTCGCCGATGAAGAGCATGGGCGCTTCGTCGCGCTCGCCCTCTCCGATGACGATGGTGGCGGCCATTTCCATGCTGTTCAGCTCGCGGCGCATGGCCTCACAGGCGGCAAGATCTGCCGCGTCCCTCTCGCCCTTGCCCACCCAGCGACTGCTGGCGAGTGCGGCGGCTTCGGTGACGCGCAGGAAGTCCAGGTTTCTGAAGGGATCCACTTTCACTCCGGCGGTCAGGCTACCCGCCGGACTCCTGGAGAAGGCGAAAAGATCATCGCCGTCTCCCGCCGCTCCGGACCCACGAACCGCTGCGACTCGGGCTGATTCAGACCGGGAGTCGACCCGAGGCGCCTGGATGTTGCCTGAGGAACCCCTCGGCCGAGCGGGTCCCGTTCTCCAGCCCTCGAAGACGCTCCATCACGCCGTGGTCCTCATCATAGACCTCGGCGATCTTCTGGCTGACATGAGCGAAGGAGGCGGCCCGCTTGGCTTCCAGCACGTCCGAGGTGTCCACCCAGTCGGTCGGCTGCCAGCAGAATGTCTGAGTCCCCCGCATCACCTCGTAGTGGTAGAGCGGGACGTCCGGGCCGCAGACGGCCATCCACGCGTCCAGAGCCAGGGCGGCGCAGACCCGGTGGTCGCGATGGCTGTCCTGCGGCCAATGGGTGAAGACCACATCGGGGCCTTCCTCTCGAAAGACCTCGTGCATCCGCTCGTACTCCTGCCGGTTCAAAAGGGTGTCGCCATCCACCTGAGCGAACCATCTGGGCGACACCCCCAGGATGCGGCAGGCGGCTTCCGCTTCCGAGGTTCGAATCCGGCGAGCCTCATCCGGCGGGCAGTCGGCAATGCCGGCCTCTCCTCCGGTCAGGTAGAGCACCGTGACCGAGTCGCCGGCGAGGGCATAGCGGCGAAGAGTGCCCCCCATGCCGGTCTCCGGATCGTCGGGATGCGCGCCAAGGCAGAGGACCTTCATCTGGACTGGAGACTACCGAACCACCGCCGCCAGAACCCCGTCCATCACGATTTCGTGCGCCGAGGCGAGATCGACCGCTTCCGCTTCCTCCACGGCCGCCAGCCACTCCTGAGTGCGGCTGCGAGCGGCGAGATCGGTCACCGAAGACTCGAACCGGTTCCGGTTGATCGGAGTCATGCTCTCCTGCCGATACTCCGCCGCCCGCTGAGCCAGGGTGTCGGTGAAGGCGGTTCGGGCGGAATCTCCCAGGCAGACGAAGACGTCGGTCGCCTGATGCCAGTGCCAATGGTGGTCCAATGGATGGGCCGGCGGGCCGATCTCCTGCTGGGCTTCCAGAATGGCCGACGCCGCCTCGCGGGGCCGACCCGCCCGGCAGAACAGAACGGACTCGTTCAACCGTGCCCAGGGGTGGAGCACCGAATCTCGGGCGAGCGGACACCTGCGAAAGCTCATCGCGGACTCATGGGCCGACCGGAGCCGCCCCGCGAGGGAGTGGGCGAAGACCAGGTTCAGATCGGCCAGAGCCATCAGCCGGGTGGACAGCTCTCCGTTCTGCCGCATCCGGCCGATCGCCTCATAGCCGGACCGGAATCGCCCGATGTCGATCGCCATCCGTGCCTGCTTGAATTCGGCCGCGGACAGGGCCTCCGAGTCGCCGGCTTCCCGGTACAGCCGCACCGCCTCTTCCTGACACATGACGGCCCGAGCCCACCGCCCGTCTCGGTGGCAGGCGATGGCGGCCGCCTCGAACAGGGCCGCCAAAGCGCGGATCAGGTCCGGCCTTCGGCGAACCTCTTCGCCGAGCAGGGAAGGGGCGGATCGGGCGAACCGGCGGTCCGGTCCGTCCAGCTGCAGGGTCGCGGCGCCCAAAGCGGCATGAAGCCGATCTTCCAGCCGGTTTTCCACGCCTTGAGCGATCGAAACCAGGTCGGGGAGAGAGGCCTGACCCGCATGGAGCGTCGCCGATTCTCCCTGCAGAATCCCCTCCGCCAGACGGGCGAGACGGGCCGACGTCCACCCCCGGTCGCCGCAGAATCGGTCGAAATCGGCCGCCAAGGCCAGGCTCCGACAGACGCTGAGGGCCGAATCGGAATCCAGGCCCGAAGTCCGGCGCTCCATGGTCACCAGCCCCGGCAGGTGGAGGCGGATCGTCCGCCGGTCCGATTCCAGGGCGTCTCCCAACAGCCGCCGAAGATCGCAGAGGCGCTGTCGGAAGCTGATCGAAGCCGATTCGGCCTCGGCCTCCGGCCAGAGAAGCCGGGCGAGTTCGGCCCGGCTCAGATCCCGACCCTGGCTCAGGGCCAGAGCCCCAAACATCAGAGATTCATGACGCGTGCGGAAGCGGAGGCTGCGGCCATCCTCGGTCCGCGCCTGAACGCTGTCGCCAATCTCGACGGTCAACCGCGTCATTCGTATTGAATGATACGACGAACCGGCGGCGGCGCGTGGTCCGGCGATTCTCAGTCTTCGATGGTCAGGCCGATCCGGAAGACGGTCGGCTTGGCGGGGCGTACTGAATCGTCGTAGCCCGACAGGCCGCCGATCGTGATCAGAACATCCTTCGGCTGGAAGCCTCGGGGAACGTAGAAGAGGATCGCCCCACGGCCTTCAGCCCCCGGCAAAAGCGCCTGGGAGAACCAGCGATCACCATCGTGAGGAAAGTCGTTGTGGTACGGGCTCCGGGCCGACCCATCGGCTCCGGCCAGCGACGCGGAAAAGGCCAAAGGCGCCGCCTGACGGTTGCCGTTCCGATAGGAGTATTCCACGACCAGAATCTCCTGGCCCTCCGGAGCCTGGTAGACGGGATCGTCGTAGTATTCGTTCACCCGATTGTAGGCGTCGGTTCGATAGGTTCGGTTCACCCGGAACCGCCAGCCTCCGTCGAAGAGCCAATCGCCGCTCTTCCCGGTCATCCCGTCCAACTGCCCGGTGCCGCCCTTTCTGGTCAGCTCGTACCGGTTGCCGTTGACGGCGACGACCAGATCCATCGAACGGGCGATGTCGGCGATCGGCGCGTAGGCCCGGCCGTTGATGACCCGAACATCGTTCGAGGCGACCTTGCCGTTGATGATGAGGAGCCGCTGAGCCTGGGCCACCGCCACGGCCGCAACCGCCCCGCAGGCCAGGATGAAGAGAGCGTTTCGGAGCTTCATTTCCAGAGCTCCCAGGATGACGCTTGGCCGAACAATCGACGGCGAACCGTGACACCCCGCCCCACCCCGTGACAAGCCCCCAGGCCAAAACGGCCGGTCCCAAGGGACGGGTTGCACCCGAAGCCGACTCCGGGTACATTCCAAAGCCCGGTCGGTTAGCTCAGTGGTAGAGCACTACAATGACACTGTAGGGGTCGTAGGTTCAAGTCCTATACCGACCACCATTCTTCCTTTTGGGATCCAAAGACTTTGGTCGGATCCGGGACAAGGGTGGCGGGATGATCCGCGATGATATCCGACGTCGAGTCTTGGAGTCCGCCCATGTGTCATCATTTCCATCTGGGAATGTCTCTGCCATCTTCAAAGTGCGGAGAGGCATGAGGCTGATTTTTGTTCTCCGACTGCCATGGACAAGCTGATCAAGTCCAAAAAGCGCGTGGCCGATCACGGCGAGGTCTTCACCCCTCCCTGGCTTGTTGAAGCGATGCTGGACCTGGTCAGGCTTGAAACCGAGCGGATTGACTCGCGCTTCCTGGAGCCTGCCTGCGGCAGCGGCAATTTCCTGGTGCCCGTACTTCGCCGCAAGCTCGCTGCCGTAGAACTCAAGTACGGGAAGTCAGAGTTCGAGAAACGGCATTTCGCTCTCCTTGGCCTGATGTGCATCTACGGCATCGAACTCCTTGCGGACAACATCGCTGAATGCCGTGCCAATCTCCTGGAGGTCTTCGCCGAGTTCCTGGATCTGGAAGAGGACGACGACCTGTTCCAGGCGGCCTCGCATGTGCTTTCCGTCAACCTTGTGCATGGGGACGCCATGAAGATGACGGGGCACGACAGTGAACCAATCCACTTTGCGGAATGGGGCTACTTGGGGAAGGGAAGATTCCAGCGTCGTGACTTTCGCCTTGCAGCTCTGGCCCAGGCTTCATCTTTCAGCCGGAAGTCTTCTCCCGCTGCGACAGGGTCTCTTTGGTCGGGCCAGGAGAAGCACGAGATCTTCACGCCGGAGCAAACACACCCTGCGATGACCATCAAGGAGCTTGCGGCATTGCGCCGGGGTGAGGCCCGAGAGGAGGACGAGTGAGCGACAAGGCGGCATTCACTCTCAGGGGACGCAATCCGGACATCCTGACCTGCATTGCCAACCTTTCAAATGACGAAGTCTTCACCCCGCCGGAGTTCGCAAATCGGATGCTGGACAAGGTGGCGGAGGCGTGGGCGGCTGATCATGACGGCGCAAACATCTGGGCGGACAAGTCCGTACGCTTCCTTGACCCTTGCACCAAGTCGGGTGTCTTCCTGCGGGAGATCACGCGGCGCCTGACCGAGGGCCTGGAGGAGGAAATCCCGGACCTGCAGGAACGGGTGGACCACATTCTGACCAGGCAGGTGTTCGGCATCGCCATCACCCGCCTTACCGCGATGCTCGCAAGGAGGAGCGTCTACTGCTCCAAGCACGCTCAGGGCAAGCACTCCATCGGCAGGTCCTTCGCCGATGACAGCGGGAACATCTGGTGGAAGCGGGTGGAACATTCATGGGTGAATGGCAAGTGCCGGTTCTGCGGCGCAAGTCAAGGGGCGCTCGACCGGGGAGGGGACCTTGAATCCCATGCCTACGCCTTCATCCATACCGACGACATCAAAGCTCGACTCGCCGAGCTCTTTGGACAAGATATGCAGTTCGACGTGATCATTGGAAATCCGCCATACCAGCTTGATGACGGGGGTTATGGAACGAGTGCAGCCCCAATCTATCAGCTGTTCGTCGACCAGGCCAGGCGTCTTGATCCGCGCTTCATCACGATGGTCATTCCGTCTCGTTGGTTCGCTGGGGGAAAGGGGTTGGATGAATTCCGCGAAAGCATGTTGAGAGACGACCGCATACGATCCATTGACGACTATTTGAGCGCGGCAGATGTTTTTCCTGGAGTAGGCTTGAAAGGCGGTGTGTGCTACTTTCTGTGGAACCGTGATCATCGTGGCTTGTGCCATGTAAGCACATTTTTCAAAGACTGGAAACTCTCGACTGCTGATCGTGAATTGCAAGAGATGGGCGCTGACGTCTTCGTGCGGTTCAATGACGGGCTGTCTATTCTGAAGAAAGTTACCGAAGTCGAGGCCGGGCAATCCGGCTCAGTTGCACTTCCGGATGACAAGCGATTTAGCAAGATCGTGAGCGCCCGCAAGCCATTTGGGCTAGACACAACCTTTAAGGGTCGGCCTGTCAAGCAAGATGGAGATGTTTTGGTCTATCAGAATGGAGGAAGGGGCTATGTTCCCCGAGCATCTATTGTCTCAGGTACTGAGCTAATAGATGAATGGAAGGTATTTATTGGCTATGCGGCTCCAGGGACTGGAAACAAGGACAGTTATCCCCATCGGGTCATAAGTACGCCGTTTGTGGGTGAACCTGGATCGGTGTCGACAGAGACGTATCTTTGCATTGGACCATTTGATACAAGAGTGTCAGCGGAACGAGCTCTTGGCTATCTTGCGTGCCGTCTTGTGCGACTGCTTATCTTGTTGAATAAGCCATCTCAGCACGTGACAAGCAGAGTATATAAATTTGTTCCTATCCAAGATTGGAGCACAGCTTGGACGGATGAGATTCTCTATTCCCGATACGGAATCTCACCGGATGAGCAGAGGTTCATTGAGAAGGTTGTGAGGCCTATGGATCCAGACCTGTTCGGCGGGCTGGCTGATGAATAGGTCGGCCGACGTTTTGCTGGTTCCAAAGCCTTCATCGAGCCCGCGGATCTATGCCTACTCCATCGCCGACGAGCACCACGCCGGACTTTTGAAAGTGGGACAGACGACCCGCGACGTGAGGACGAGGGTGAGGGAGCAGCTCCGGACCGCCGCGATTCAAAACTACACAATCGAGCTGGATGAGCCTGCCGAGCGTGAGGATGGAACCTTGTTCACCGACCATGCGGTGCGGTCGGCGCTGGCAAGAAGGGGTTTCGAAACCGAGCAGTTGGAGTGGGTGCGTTGCTCCGTCGACGACCTCAGAACCGTCCTCCACGAGCTGCGTACGGGCGAACAGATCTCTGGGACCCGTCACCTATCGTTCGGGATGCGGCCGGAGCAAGCCGAAGCGGTGCGACGGACTTACGACTACTTTTACAGCATCTGGCACGAGGACATCGACGCCGTCCCCCGGTTCCTGTGGAACGCGAAGATGCGGTTCGGCAAGACGTTTGCGGCCTACCATCTTGCCAAGAAGCTCGGAGCGAAGCGGGTCCTGGTGGTCACCTTCAAACCCGCCGTGGAGGACGCCTGGCAGGCCGACCTCGAGTCGCACGTGGATTTCGACGGGTGGCAGTACATGTCGAAGAGCAGCGGCAGCAACCCCGCAAGGATCGAGTCCAAGAAGCCGGTCGTCTACTTCGGTTCCTTTCAGGACCTGTTGGGTCGGGACCCCTTCGGCAACATCAAGCCGAACAATGAGTGGATTCACACAATCAATTGGGACCTCGTGGTGTTTGACGAGTACCACTTCGGCGCATGGCGCGACACGGCCAAAGAGCTTTTTGAGGGAGAAGACCCCGACGTCGCCAAGAAGGAGTCGAAGCTCGAGTACGGCATTGGCTTGGCCGACGTGAACGAGGACCTTGAGGAGCTCTCGGAAAAGGAAGCCGAGTTTCTGCCCATCACGACCAAGGCATATCTGTATCTCTCTGGGACCCCTTTCCGGGCCCTCGCAACCGGGGAGTTCATTGAGGAGCAGATCTTCAATTGGACGTACACGGATGAGCAACGCGCGAAGGACGAATTCGGCTTGCGGATGCCGGATCAGTGGAATCCGTATGGCGCCCTGCCGCAGATGCGCCTGCTGACTTACCAAATGCCCGACGAGTTGCTCGCTGTGGCGAGCGCAGGCGAGTTTGACGAGTTCGACCTGAACGCCTTCTTCGAGGCGACAGGCGATGTCGCGTCGGCACAGTTCAAGCACAAGAGTGAGGTTCAGAAGTGGCTGGACCTGATTAGGGGCGGTTCCATGCTCACCGAGCTTCAGCACCTCAAGTCGGGGACGCGGCCCCCGTTCCCTTACTCGGATGTACGCCTCCTCCCCTACCTTCAACACTCCTTTTGGTTTCTGCCCAGCGTAGCGGCATGCCACGCGATGGCAAAGCTGCTGGCTGAGAAGCAAAACACCTTCTGGCACGACTACCAAGTAATCGTCGCCGCCGGTGCCTCGGCGGGCATTGGGCTTGAAGCCTTGCCGCCCGTGCGAAAGGCAATCGGTTCCGGCTTCGATACGAAGACAATCACTTTGTCGTGTGGCAAGCTGACAACAGGAGTGACCGTCCCGCAGTGGTCTTCGATTCTGATGTTGCGGAACCTTAAGTCGCCGGAGACGTATTTCCAGTCTGCTTTTCGCGTTCAATCCCCCT
>JAKRSE010000314.1 GCA_022402505.1 Fimbriimonadaceae bacterium
CTCGCCCTGCTCGGGGTGAAGCCGGGAGGGACCGACGGCTACTTCCAGCCCTACGAACTTGCCGAGGCCTCCGGGCCTCCGAGTCGGACCCGGAACGTCGTCGGTCTGATCGAAGGCTCCGACCCTCGGCTGAAGGAGGAGTTCGTCATCGTCGGCGCCCACTACGACCACGTGGGGACCCGGAGTCAGGGTCAGGATCGGGTCTTCAACGGAGCCGACGACAACGGCTCCGGCACCGTCGCCCTCCTCGAATTCGCCCAGGCTCTGGCAAAGGGGCCCCGGCCGAAGCGGTCGATCGTCCTCATCTGGTTCTCGGGCGAGGAGCGCGGCCTCTGGGGGTCGCGCCACTACGCCGCCAACCCCACCGTCCCCCTCAATCAGGTCTCGGCGATGCTGAACATGGACATGATCGGCCGCAGCTGGACCCCGCAGATGGGCGACCGATACAAGGAGATCGTCAGCGGGCCGAACGAGGTCTTTGTGATCGGCTCGCGGAAGATGAGCACGGCCCTGGGCGCACTGAGCGACCGGACCAACCAGGCCTTCATGAATCTGGTCTTCAACTTCCGGTTCGACGATCCCAACGACCCGATGCGGCTCTTCTATCGGAGCGACCACTACAGCTTCGCCGAGAAGGGGGTTCCGGCGATCTTCTACTTCGACGGCCTCCACCCGGACTACCACCAGGTGCAGGACGAGGTTCAGACCATCGACTTTCCCAAGCTCGAGAAGGTGGCCCGGACCGTCTTTGCCACCATGTGGGCCATCGCCCAGGCACCCGAGCGGATGCGCGTGGACAAGCCCCTCGCCGGCTGAGGCGTGACGCGGATGGGCCGGGCATCGTCTGAAGGAGAGGACCCTCTCCATTCCCGATGAGCCAGAGCCCTCCCGGCACCCTGGGCAGATACCAGATCATCCGCGAAATCGCCCGATCGAACGACATCGTCTACGAAGCCTTCGATCCGGTGATGAACCGCCGCGTGGCCGTCAAGGAGCTCGCGGTGCCCGCCGGATCGACCGATGCCCAGCGCCAGGATCGGCTGAACCGCTTTCTTCGCGAGGCCAAGGCGGCGGGCTCCCTGGCCCACGGGAACATCGTCACGATCTACGAATTCGGCGAGGAGGCCGGCCGCCACTTCATCGCGATGGAGTACCTGGACGGCCGGAACCTGCGGCAGGAGCTGGAGCGGTCCACGACCCTGGCGCCGGGCCGGGCGGTGGAGATCATCATCTCGGTGCTCAAGGGCCTGGGGTTCGCCCATGCCAAGGGGATCATCCACCGGGACATCAAGCCGGAGAACATCCAGATCCTGGATGACGGCACGGTGAAGATCACCGACTTCGGCATCGCCCGGCTCACCTTTGAGCCGAACCTGACGATGGACGGGCAGGTCTTCGGGACGCCGAGCTACATGTCCCCGGAGCAGATCAACGGCAAGGAGCTCGACCCGCGCAGCGATCTCTTCAGCGCGGCCGCGATCCTTTACGAGATGCTGGCGGGCGCCAAGGCCTTCCAAGGAGATTCGGTGGTCGCCATCGCCTATTCGGTGATGAACAAGATGCCGGACCGCCCGAATTCGATCTCCTGGCCGATCTGGCAGGTGATCGAGACCGCCTTGGCCAAGGTGCCCCAGATGCGGTTCGGCAAGGCGGGGGACATGATTCTGGCTCTGGAGCAGGCCCAGTCGTCGGCGGTGGATCCAGCTCCGGCCGCCCCCTCCCCTTGGGCCGCAACCCCTCCGGTTTGGCCCGCCTCGCCTCCTCCGGTCGCGCCTCCGGTCATCCAGGGAGGCTGGGCTGCGCCGCCCGTTCCCGGCCAGGTGTCCCAGCAGCCGTACATCCCCGGCGGCGCGCCCCAGATGGCGCCGGGCCAGGTCTCGCAGCAGCCCTACGTTCCCGGGGGAGCCCCGCCGCAGGGCCCCTATCTTCCGGGAGCCATGCCGCCGTTCCCGGTCTACTACGCCAAGCCGCCGCGGCCGCCGCTGATCACGCCGGAGGCGAGGCGGTTCATGATCCGCCTCTTCCTGACCCTGGTCGTCGTCGGGGCGGTGGCCGGCCTGCTGATCGGTCTGGTCGTGAATCTGGCCGATGCTTCGCAGGAGGTCGGTCGGCCGGCGGCTCCGGCCTCCGTTCCGTCGAGAGGGCCGGTGACGAGTCCGCCGCCGGTCGTCCCCGGGGTGGAGCCGCCGGCTCCTGCGGCCGCTCCGGAGGCATCGCCGGAGCCTCCCTCCCTGACGGCCGAGGAGCTTGAGCTTCGGGGTTGGTCTCTGGCCCGCGAGGCCCTGGGCGAGCCGATCGACGACCGCCGGGCGGAGCTGTTTCGGGGGGCCACGGAGTCTTTCGCTACGGCCCTGGCTCAGCGGCCCGACCGTCGGCGGGACATCGTGGCCGGTCTTGCCGCGCTCGGTTTGGAGGCCGCGTCCGCCGGCCAGGCGAGGCGAGGGCGACAGGCGGTCTATCAGGCCCGCGGCCTGACGGGCGGCGATCCGGAACTGGAAGCCGGACTGCAGGCGACACTCGAACGGATGGGCGGCTGACAGAGAGCCGGGACCGACTCCAAGAATGGAGTCGGTCCCGGAGACTGCCCTGGAGAGGCGATGGGGTCAGGCCTTGCGGCGCTTGCGGGCGGCGAGGGCGCCGATGCCGGCGGCGAGGCCGAGCATGGTCATCGGCTCAGGCACCGGCGGCGGGCCGGGATTCCGGTCGTTGCCCGGATCGATGAGAGCCAGGCCGGCCAGGGGAGTGAGGAAGAGGGGGTTGAACCCGGCGCTGCCGGAGACGACCGGAACCGAGGGGATGGTGCTGACCACGGTCGGCAGGGCGTCGGCGCTGATCTGCTGGGGAGCGACATCCACGGCCACCGGGATGATCTCCTGGGCCAGATCGGCCTGTGCCACTCCGTCGCCGGTCGGCAGGGAGGCGGTCGGTCGCAGATCGGCTTCCATCGGATTGTTGACCTGAAGGACGGCCATCTGGTCGTCGGTGCCGCGAACCATCGGGTTGGCGCAGGAGACCTTCAGGATCGGCTCGCCGGCTGCGTTCTCCCAGACCCGGGTGCCCTTCTTGTAGAACATGACTCGAGCCCGAATCTCTTCGTTGTCGTTCACGTTGTAGACCAGGTAGACGCCGTCTCGATCGAGGGTGCCGAGCCGCAGACCGGCGGCAAGGTCCAGAACCTGCCGGCGGGTCATGCCGAAGTGCCGAGTCATTCGGCTCATCAACGAATTGTCGGTCCGGAGCTCGTTCATCAGAGCGGCGTGGGTGTTTGCCGGTCGGTTGAGGAAGGAGTTGGGCTCGGTCCGGGCAAAGGCGACCATGGCGGTCGCCGCCATTCCGACGATCAGCAGACTCTTGAGGGGATTGAACATAGGCGTCTTACAGTGTCTCCAGGGTATTCGTCTGAAGAGGCCCTTGAAAAAGGCCATCTTCGCGGCTTCACACCGCGACTTCCGTGCCAACGGGGTCAAGTCTAGCTTAAGCCCGGCAAGTGTGCGAGAGAAACCGGTAAACATGCGGGGAGATTCGGCGTTCACGGTCCCGACAGCGGACGGGGCCGAGTCTCGGGCTCTTCCTTCAGCCATAATCTAGGCGTCGAGAAAAGGCGAACGGTGCGGCCGGCGGATCCTCGGACCAGGGGCGGCTTGGCGACGGTGCGGGCCTTCTGAATCCTGCCTCAGCGCCGTCGGGACCATCAGTCAGCCATGCCGACTCTCGTGATCGTTGGCGCCCAGTGGGGCGATGAAGCCAAGGGCAAGATGATCGACGTTCTGGGGAGCGATTCCTCGGTCGTCGTCCGCTACTCGGGGGGGAACAACGCCGGCCACACCGTCATCTTCGGCGGCCGGGAATTCAAGTTCCATCTCCTCCCGGCCGGAATCCTCCATCCCGGAACCCTCTCCGTCCTCGGAAGCGGCATGGTCCTCTGTCCCAGCGGACTGCTGAAGGAGATCGACGACACCCGGGCCAAGCAGGCCGAACTGGGCGACCTGCTGATTTCGGCCGCCGCCCACGTCGTTCTTCCCCACCATCGCCGCCTGGACGCCCTGGAAGAGGAGGCTCGGGGCAAGGGGAGGACCGGCACCACGAGTCGAGGGATCGGCCCGGCCTACACCGACAAGGTCCAGCGGATCGGGATCCGGATGGCCGACCTGGTGGATGGCCCCCGGTTCCGCGAGCGTCTGGAGGCGGTGCTGGAGTTCAAGAACCGCCTGATCACCCTCCTGGGCGGCGAGCCCTTTGCCGCCGCAGAGGTCTACGACGAGTACGCGCCGATGGCCGAACGTCTGGCCCCGTGGGTCGGCAATGCGGAGGCGGCGGTGCAGAACGCGGTCGCCGCGGGCCAGCACGTCCTCTTCGAAGGAGCCCAGGGAGCCTTCCTGGACCTGGATCACGGCACCTACCCGTATGTGACTTCCAGCCATCCGGTCGCGGGAGGGGCCTGTCTGGGCACGGGCATCGGGCCGCGCGACATCGACAACGTTCTGGGCGTGGCCAAGGTCTACTGCACCCGGGTCGGCGAAGGGCCCTTCCCCACGGAGCTTGACAATGAGATCGGCGCACGGATCCGGGAAGCCGGCCATGAATACGGCACCACGACGGGACGGCCTCGCCGGTGCGGCTGGCTCGACCTGGCCGCCCTGCGCCATTCCTGCCGGATCAACTCGCTCTCCGGCCTGGTCATGACCCGGCTGGACACCCTGAGCGGTTTTCCGGAAGTCAAGGCGTCGGTCGGCTACGAGGGATTGGACGGGATGCCCCAGACCGAGACGGAATGGCGCGAGGCCCGGCCGATCTGGCGGACCTTCCCCGGCTGGACGGGCGACCTGCGCTCATGCCGTCGGCGGGAGGACCTCCCGGCGGAGTGCCTTCGCTATCTGGAGGCGGTGGAGGAGTTCACCGGAACCCCGGCCGCGATTCTCAGCGTCGGTCCAGACCGGGAGGAGACCATGATCCTCCGGCCCGATCTGGTCTGGGGTTGAAGGCGATCCCGGGGCCCCGTCTGAAGTTCAGAGACGGGGCCCCGGATCGGCGGTCGGGAGGTCAGCCTCCGCCCAGGGGAGGCCGGCCCATCTTGGCCCGCTCGGCGTTGATCCGTGCGATCTCTTCCGGAGACCGGCCGGCCGCCCAGTCAGATTGCTGCTTCTGGGCGTCGGCGGCTCCCTGGGCCATGGTTTCACGCACCCGCTGCATCTGCTCCGGCGTCGGCGGCTTGGATTCCGCCGCCGCGTCCAGCTCATCCTTGGAGATGCCGCTCTGGCCGCAGCCGGCCGCGAGGAGAATCACGGCCGGAAGAGCGAGGAGGAGAGGCAGGGAGCGCTTCACGGTCGCAGGGCGTCCCACTTGTTCGCGCCCGGATTGGTGTCCGGGTTCGGATTGGTGGAGGCGATCGGCATGCTCTTGGCGCTCGTGTCGGTCATCGAGAAGTTCGACCGGCCCTCGCGGGTTTGGCTGACCGCTCCGTAGCGGCCCTGCGGACTGTTGTTGTCCACCGGGCGCAGACCGTTGGGCATCTGCGCGCCGCCGCACCAGTCCAGGACGTAGGTGTCGGACCCGTCGGTCGCAGGCACGGCTTCAAAGATCGAACCGCACTGGAACTGGGTCACGTTGCCGACCGCCCCGCCGCTCCATCGGAGGGCGTCGGTATTCGTCTTGGTCGCGAAGGCCACGGTGTCGGAGACGTTCGTCACCTGAGTCGTCGCCAGGGAGGCGGTGTTGATCTCGCCGCCCTGGCCCTCGCCGTGGATCTGGCCGTAGGGGGCCATGATCCCGCGCAGGGTGCAGTTCTGCACGTTCGTGAAAGAGTCCTGGAAGCAGCGGCCCTGCCAGGAGGAGGGCGAGACTCCGACGAAGTTCACCGCTGCGGCCGCATTGGGAGCCGTGAACCCGTTGAACCCGTAGGAGACCCCCACTCCGAGCCAGTCGCCCCAGGAGCCGAAGCTCGTGTTGGCGTCGAACGGACTCCGGAACAGCTGGATCGACGTGGTGTAGTGCTGCAGGTTGAGGGTCCAGCCCAGCGACGGGCTGCCCCAGCTGGGCGCGCCGGACCAGACGTCCGGGATTCCGTAGGGATAGCGGTCGTCGTAGTCGGTCGTGTAGATCGCCATGCCGGTGCCGATCTGCTTGATGTTCGAGAGATCGGAGGTCGCCTTGGCCGCCGCCTTCGCCTGAGCGAAGACCGGGAACAGGATCGCCGCCAGGATGGCGATGATCGCGATGACCACGAGGAGTTCGATGAGGGTGAATGCCTTCTTCATTGACGGGCTCCGGAGGACGCTCGTCGCAGAGACGTCACTCCTTGTTCTAACTGTACGCTAGCACGCACCGGCTTTTTCAACAGTTGCTCAAAAAAAGTCAGCCTCCGCCCTGAATTCCGGGCAGAAGCTGATCTGTTTCGAAACAAACAATCAGATAGATCGATTTATCACTTGAACCCCTGCGACCTTCAGCCGGCCTCGGCCAGCGAGACCGTTGCGGTCTTGGTTTCTCCGCGGCTCCACCAGCGAAGCCGTACCGACTGGCCCGGGCGGCGGCTGAGCATGATCGTGTCGTAGTCCATCCGGTCCGTCAACGCCTTGCCGTCCAGCTCGATGAGGACGTCCAGGTCTCGGATGCCGGCCCGGGCTGCCGGACTCCCAGGGGTCACCCGGCTGATGAGCAGGCCTCGGCGGGGCGGGTTGGCGGAAGAGCCGGTGGCCTCGCGGAGCCGGGCCCGCATCTCGTCGTCCTGCAGCAGCCACTCGCGGGGATCGGTGCGCAGGCCGAGTGCGCCGTAGCGGGCCCGACCGTGCTTCAGAAAGTCGTCGACGATCTGCTTGGCCCGGTGGATGGGGATGGAGAAGCCGATGCCGATGCTGCCTCCGTCGATGCTGGCGATCGCCGTGTTGATGCCCACCAGGCGACCGTCGGCCGTGGTCAGGGCGCCGCCCGAATTCCCCTGGTTGATCGCCGCGTCGGTCTGGATCGTGTCCACCAGAATCGTGCCTTCCGTCGGCAGGGTCCGGCCCGTGGAACTGACCACTCCCACGCTCACCGTGTTGTCGTAGCCCAGCGGCGAGCCGACCGCCATCACCCACTGCCCCTGCTGGAGCGCCTGGCTGTCGCCGAACTCCGCCGCCGTCAGACCCGTGGCGTCCACCTTCAGCAGGGCGAGGTCCGAGCGGGGGTCGCGGCCGACCAGACGACCCGGGAGCATCCGGCCATCGCTCAGCCGCACGCGCAGAAAGCTCGCGCCCTGCACCACATGGTTGTTGGTGAGGATGTAGCCGTCTCGGCTGATGATCACCCCGGAGCCCGAGCCCTGGCGCGCCGTCATCGACTCGCCGAACAGGGTCCGGCCGGATCGGATGTTGTCCACGCTCACCACGCTGGGCAGGACCCGGCGGGCGGCGGCGGCGAAGTCGAAGGCGGGCCTTCCGGCCGGAGCCTGCACGGTCAGAGCCGGGGTCGGATCGGAACCCAGAATCTGGGCCAGGTCCCCCGCTCCCCGCTGACGGTCGATGTGGAGGGCCGCCAGAACGCCTCCGAAGGCCGCCAATCCGACGACCGCACCTCCCAAAATCCAATGTCCGATCTTCATGCTTCCTTTACTGAACCAAACGGCCGAAGGCTTCCCGAAGGTTTCCCGGTCCCGCCCGGTAGACTTTCCGACTTCCCCGTGAACGTTCTGCCGGCCTCCCTCATCGGCCTCGATCGAACCGAGCTGAGAGACCTCATGGTGTCGCTCGGCGAAAAGCCGTTTCGCGGGAACCAGATCGCCGACTCGATCTACGGCAAGGCGGTTCAGGACCTGGCAGGAATCCCCGGACTCCCGGCCGGCCTGAGAAAAGCTCTGGCCGAAGGCACGCAGGTCAGCCCCCTCCAGGTCGCCGATCACCGAAAGTCGACCGACGGGGTGGACAAGCTCCTGGTCCACAACGGAGACGGGCAGGTCTACGAGTGCGTCCTCCTGCCTTACGAGGATCGGGTGAGCTGCTGCATCTCCAGCCAGGTGGGGTGTCCGATGGGCTGCACCTTCTGCGCGACGGGCCTGGGAGGTTTCGATCGGAATCTGGAGGCGGGCGAGATCGTCGCCCAGTACCTGCTGCTTCAGTCCATCAGCGAAAGGCGGATCAGCCATGTCGTCTTCATGGGGATGGGCGAGCCGCTGCTCAACCTGCCGAACGTGCTGAAGGCCATCAGGCTGCTCCACGATGAGGTGGGCCTGAGCCACCGGCACATCACCGTCAGCACCGTCGGACTCGCCCCCCAGATCGAAGAGCTGGCCCGCCACCGACTGCCGATCCATCTCGCCCTGTCGCTCCACTCGCCGTTCGACGAGATCCGGTCCCGGCTGATGCCGGTGAACCGCCGCTGGCCGGTTGCCGAGGTCATGGAGACGATGATCCGGTATCAGGAGGCGACCGGTCGCAAGATCACGATCGAGTACCTCTTGATCGACCGGGTGAACGATTCGGCCGAAGAGGCCCGGGAGCTGGCCCGTCTGCTTCGCGGCGTCCCGAGCATCGTGAACCTGATCCCCTGGAACTGGGTGGACAACGGCCAGGGCTTTCAGCGGCCGGAGCGGAGCCGGGTCCGGGCCTTTCGAAGCGAATTGGAGGCCTGGGGCGTCCAAGTGACGGAGCGGGTGGAGCGCGGCCACGACATCGCCGCCGCCTGCGGCCAGCTGGCCGGGGCGCATCAGGGCCGATTCGCCCGCAGGAGGACCTCATCCATCGATCTCCCTCT
>JAKRSE010000315.1 GCA_022402505.1 Fimbriimonadaceae bacterium
GTTCTGGGCCTTCAGCCCTTGAAGTCGGCGATCAGAGACCGGATGATCGACCGGACCTGATCGGCCGCGCCCATCATCGGCGGTCGCGGCGGGCCGAGATCGAGGCCGATCTCCTGCATCGCCGCCTTGGCCAGCCGCGCCCCCCGGGCGATCCGGTGAATGGCGTGAAGCCGGGTCCGGGCTCGGGTCCAGTCTTCGGTCATCCGCCGGAACCGATCCGCGCCCATCACGGCCGCCCAATGACAGACCCGCCCTCCCCAGACGCACTCCTCCAACTGGGTGGAGCGAGAGAATCCGAGGGAATCCAGCTTAAGGGTGGAGAGGGGCTCGACGAAAGAGCCTTGACCCTCCAAAATCAGGGTTCCGGTCGGGTCCAGTGCCGCAAAGGGGACGCGGCCGTGCCGCCGCATAGCCAGGCAGAGGCCCTGGAGTTCCGATTCGGTGAGGCTCACTCCCGGCGGCGGGGTGAGGATCGCGATCGCCCCCTCGTCGCCGACAAACTGGGCCAGGTCCAGAACGGCTCCGGTGAGAAAGTGCCCCACGTGAACCAGCAGGGGGACGCCGGGAGCCTCGCGCAGAAGCCAGGTCACCAGGGTCTTCCGCTCGGAAAGGCTGAGCGCCCACCACTCGCCGGTCTCGCCTCCCAGAAGGAAGCCGGCCGCCCCATGCTCCAGATGGTGCCGGACCTGGCGAGCCATCCTCACCTCCGAAATCTGCATGGAATCGTCGGTGAAGGGGGTCGCCAGGGGGACCATCAAGGGTGCGCCGTTCAGCATGGTTCAAGACTCATGGACGGGCCCGGCCCGCCGTTTCGATTCGGGTTCAAGCCTCCAGCATGCGGCGGACGTTGTGGAAGCTGATCGAAGCCGCCTCCAGACTGGGCCGCTCGAACATCTCCTGCTCGACGATCCCCCATTCGCAGCCGAACCCGACGCTCATCTTGACGATCTCCTCGACCGGAACGATGCCGTCGCCGACCTCCACGTCGCGGGGATCGGGGTCCTTCACCATGTCCTTCAAGTGGAGGTAGGGCGTCCGCTCCTGCATTTTCTCGTACAGCCCGACCGGATCGACTCCGGCATGGAAGGCCCAGTAGATGTCCAGCTCGAAGCCGACCGAAGCCGGATCGGTCTCGTCCATCAGGATGTCGAAGCCCGTGGTTCCGCCTCCCAAATCCTCGAATTCATAGCCGTGGATGTGATAGAGATAGCGGAATCCCGCCTTGCCGCACTCCTCGCCGATCTTCTGCTTGCGGGCGGCGACCTGCTTCCAGCCCGCCAGGTCGGCCCGATCCTCGGCCAGGATCCAGGGGCAGATGACGGTGCGGCAGTCCAGCGCCTCGGTGTTCGCCAGGATCTCGTCAAGCCGGGTTTCGAAGTCGGCCATCATCGTCATCCCGGCGGCGTACTTGACCCCGGTGCGGGCGAGGTACTCCTTGACGACCTCCAGCTGGTCGCCCGAATAGACGCCGCCTTCGATTCCCTCGTAGCCGATCTCGGCGAGCGCGTTCAGCGTTCCTTCAAAGTCAGTGCCCAGGACGTCCCGGACCGTGTAGAGCTGGATTCCAAGCAGAGGCCGACTGAGGCTCATGCCGTCATCTTACCGATATTCCGGGAGATTTCCTGCAGGCGAATCTGGAGTCGGGAAGGGGCTTTCAGCGCGGCAGGCCGCAACGTCCGTGCCGATGGGGGCCGGGCTCATGGCAGACCGCCTGCACGCCCGCGTCCATCAGCCGTGCCGCCAGGTGGCGCATCCCCGGCTGCTCCGTCGCTTCGTGGCCCAGGGCGACGACCGCGAACCCGGCTTCGACGGCGGCCACGCCTTCATCATGCTTCACTTCGCCCGTCAGGAGGACGTCTGCTCCGGCCGCCTGGGCCGCCCACCATTCGCCTCCCCCCGCCCCTCCGATGACCGCAATCAGACCGACCGGCTTTTCGGCGCCCCAGATCTGCTCGCGAGTCTCCAGGGCGTCGGCGGCGTTCGCAGCGAAGAGGCCGAGCGGAATCGGCTCGGTCCGCCCCAGGCGACCGATGGGATGCCCGCCGCTTCCGGCCCGCTGCAGGAACTGGATGGAAGGCTCCTCGTAGGGATGGGCGGCGCGGACGGCTGCCTCGACCCGGCTCCGGATCGCGGCCGGCAGGACCATCTCGATCCGGACCTCCGGCACCCGCTCCACCCGACCGGCCTGACCGACGACCGGGCTGGTCTCGGCTCCGCCCAAGAAGGTGCCTTCACCCGGCGACTGGAAGGCGCATCTCTCGTAGCCTCCGATCCGCCCCGCCCCCGCCTGCGAGGCCGCATCCACCACCGCATCGGCCGATTCCGCCGAGGTGTGAACCACCATCGTCAGAGCTGCCGCCCCGGAATCCGACCCGAAGGCTCCGGCGGGACAGAGGTGGAGGGCCTGCAGCAGGGAGTCGTTCAGCCCGTTCGGGGCGCAGTCCCAGGCGGTGTGAGTGCCGTAGACGGCAAGACCCGCCCGGGCCGCCGCGAGAATCGTCCTGGACCTCGGCGCATCTTCGGTCAGGGTCTTCAGCGGCTCCCAGATGAGGGGGTGATGGACCACCAGCATCCCGCAGCCGGACTGGATCGTTGCCTCGATCGCCGTCAGGTCGGAATCGAGGCTGACCATGACGCGCCCGGCCGGGGCAGACGGATCGCCCAGCTGCAGGCCGTGACGATCCCACGGGTAGGCGAGGTGCGGGGGAGCCCACGAGTCGATCAGGCGACAGACGTCGCCGACGGTGGGGAATTCCGGAAGCGAAAGCATGGGGACCGGGGCGGGTTTTACCCCGCCTCCGGCATGGAGCCCCTGCTCGACGTGGCGGCCAGAACGGGACGATCCCGATCAGGGCGATCAATGGCAATGAAAGCCGCCAGTTTCCGCATGGCCGTCTCCGCGGTTCGATCCAGCTTGCCCGGGCTGCAGAGGCAGAGGGTCAAGAGGCGTTCCGCTTCTTCGACCGAGAGCTCCACCCTGGCGATGTTCGCGTTCATGGGTTTTGTCTCTTCTTGGGAGAGGTCCTCCGCTCTCTGTGACGATGGGCCACCCCGGAAGGTTTAGGGGAATGGGCCGAAAATGCGGTTTTCGGTAGACTCTGCTTCACCGATGGCGGAAAAGCCCGAGTCGTTCCAGTTTGGCGGCATGGCCGTGCTGGAAGGCGTCATGATGCGCTCGCCCAACTTCTGGGCCGTCAGCGTGCGGGCCCCTTCCGGCGACATCCTCACCAAGACGGAGCATGTCGAGAAGATGTGGCTCTTCCGCCAGAAGTGGCTCCAGCTCCCGTTTCTCCGAGGTTCGCTCGCCCTGCTGGACACCATGTTCCTCGGCGCCCGGGCCATGCGCTTCGCCGGCGAGGTCGCGGCCGACGAGCGGTTCCTCCCCGAATCCGAGAAGAAGCTGACCGAGGAGGAGCGGAAGAAGCAGAAGGCCAAGGAGCAGGGGCTGATCGGGGTGACGGTGCTCGTCTCCCTGGCCCTGGGCGTCCTCATCTTCGACTTCGCGCCGGAAGTGGTCGGCACCCTCACCCAGACCCTCTTCTCCTTCACCGGAACTCAGGCGAATGCGGTCGTCGAGGTCTTCAAGCTCGCCTTGTTCCTCGGCTACCTGCTGCTCATCCGCCGCATCCCCTCCATTCTGGAAGTCTTCAAGTATCACGGAGCCGAGCACGCCGCCATCAACGCGATGGAGGCTGGCAGGCCGCTGGAGAGGGAAGAGGTGACCGGCTGCAGCCGCTTCCACCTGCGTTGCGGAACCAACTTTGCGATCATGGTCATCCTGGTCGGATTCCTGGTCTTCATCCCGCTGCCCCGCGACCTCTTTGTGCCGGAAGGCGCTCCTACGGTGGCGGCTCTCGGCATTCGGATGCTGGTCCGCCTGGCCGTGCTGCCGATCATCGCCGGCATCAGCTACGAGATCATCCGCGCGGCGGGCCGGGCCAAGGACAAGCGGCTCCTGACCTGGGTGCTGACTCCCGGAATCTGGACCCAGTGGATCACCACCGAAACCCACGAGGGGAAGCATGCCGAAGTCGCCATCGAATCGCTCAAGGCGGTCGAGCAGGCGGAGGCGGGTGGCGAGCTGATCAACAGCGACGTGGACGAGGTGGCTCGGCGGGTGCAGGCCCGGCTGGCCCTGGAGGCGGGCTCGTGAGTCTGCGTCCCCTCTCCATCGCCATGCTCTCCGTGTCCGCCGTGCTGGTGCTGGGCGCCTCCGCCCTCATCGCTTTCCGACCGGCGGGGACGCTCCAGAGCGAAGGGACGGCCGATGTGCGGCATCCGGTGACGGCGGAGATGAAGCTGGACGCGGAGTCGCGCCGCGGCGAAAAGGCCCCCGACTTCACCCTTCCCGACCAGGACGGACGCAAGGTCTCGCTCGCGGGCCTTCTGAAGGAAGGTCCCCAGGTGCTGGTGATGACCAAGGACGGCTGTCCCTGCAGCCTGGAATCGCAGCCCTACTTCAACGCTCTGGCCACCGCCTATGCGGGGCGGGCCGGATTCATCGGCCTGATCGACGCCGACCTCCCGATCGCCCAGCTCTACCGACAGGCCAACCTCGTCCCCTATCCGCTGCTCAGCGAGACCAAGGAGACCGCCTTCCGCGCCTATCGGGCCGAGCAGTCGGTCTACGTCTTCCTGATCGGCAGGGACGGCCGCATCCGGCACGTCTGGCCCGGCTACTCGCGGGCGATGCTCCAGGAGCTGGACCAGGCGATCGCCGAAGAGGCAGGCGGAGCCCCGCTGGGCGAATCCTTCGAGGGCGCGACCGAGAAGATGACCTCCGGCTGCTACTTCTTTGAAGAAGACCCGGCGATGACTCCGAGCCAGGCCGGCTGACTCAGTGGCCCCGGTGGCTCTGCCGATCTTCCTCTTCGACGATCTTCTTCAGCGCCGCCCGAATCTGATCGGCCAGGCCCCCATGCTCGTCAAGATCGAATCCGGGAGCCGCCTCCCAGTCGTGCAGCCAGACGGGCTGCGGCCGGAGAATCTCGTCCTCGTCGCTGTAGCGCGGGATGATGTGGGCGTGGAGCACCGGCTCCACGTTGCCCAGGATCTCGTAGTTGATCCGCTCGGCGTCGGCGGTGGCCAGCAGGGCGTCCCCCACCCGGGCCATGTCTCTCAGGAAGTAGGCCCGGGCTTCGGCGCCCATCTCGTTCAGGCTGGAGACCACCGGGTCCGGGAGGAGCAGGCAGTAGCCCGTGGTGATCTGGGTTTCGCCCAGAACGACCCATCCCGATCGCACCTTCGTCACGGCCGGCACATGAAGCCCTTGCCGGTAGGCCTCAACGATTTCATGGATGGTCGCCATGGCATCTTCAAGGCTACCCAAATCGGAGGCGAAAACCGACGGTTTTTCCGATCAGCGAACGCGCCAGCGGGGGAGAAGTGATCCGGCGGAGGTCGCCCGAGCTTCGGCCGAAGTCATCGCCCCGCCCGAACCGTCCGCATAGACGACGTGGTTGCCGACCGAGTGGCGCCCTTCGATCCCTCGCCGCACGTACCCGCCGGCCGAATTCCGAAAGGCGAGGCGGGTGACGAACTGAGTCGTGTCGTCCGCCTCGAAGTTCCCGTCCGGGTTGTCGAAGCCGATCATGAAGCCGTCCTTCCCGACGGGACGGTCTTCGCCGTCAAGAATCTGCCGCGGATTGTAGGTCTCCTGTGCGCCGTTGTTCGCCGTCTCGGTCACCAGGATCAGCGATTTGGGATCGCGGAGCTGGTAGGTCGCCATGCCTTCGGTGGGGAAGAAGAGCCCGTAGCTCGCCTCCCGGGGGCCTCCGGCAATGGAGGAATAGAACAGGGAGTTCTCCTCCCGGGCCGCCGAGGGGCAGAAGGTCTTGGCCCGGGCGGTCATCCCCGGCTCGATGAGGGTCAGCCAGTTGACGGCCGCGCCCGCCTGCAGGAGCGGCCCTCCCTCCGGGCTCTCGGCATAGACCGGAGGAAACCGGTCGTCGTTGTCGAAGGTGTAGCTCTGGATCGCCTTGCCGATCGCCTGGATGTTCACGCCGCAGATCTTCTTGTCGCTGTCCCGCTTCAGGTTCAGGTAGACGGGATAGAGGGCGATCAGGACGATGGGGAAGATGAGGATGACCATTCGGAAATCCTTCTTGGTGACATATCCCCCTCCGCCCTGGGGTTTGGAGCCTTCCGGCGCATCAGGATCGTAGCGGTCCAACGGTCTCTTTAGACTCCCGCTCCAGGCACGTTGGTTTCCCCTTCCGGCTCCAGGTCCTCGGCGGTGGAGGGAGCTCCGGGGAGAAGGCCCTGCTCGATCAAGACCTCTTCTGCCGCCCGAGGTCGGAGCGCCAGGAAGAACGGACTTCGGGACACCTCCCTCGTCGGCAGGCCGACCATCTTGATCTCGCTGCTCGGCACCGACCGGGCGAACCAGATGAGACTGCCGAGCTCCTGTCCGGTCAGGGCGTTCCCGAGAATCTCGACGGTCCGGTTGGCGACTTCCGGAAGCATCGCCGGCCGGGCCATGATCCGATCCTTCACCGCGACGATGAGCTTGTGCTGCCGCTCCTGACGGGTGAAGTCGCTCTCGCCTGCCGCCTTCCGGAACCGGACGAATCCCATCGCCTGATCGCCGTCGAGCGTCTGAAGACCGGGCTGGAGGTCGATGTTGAGCCCGCCCCAGTTGTCCACGTACTTCATCTCCCGATCGACCTCGACCTCGACGCCGCCGAGCCGGTCGATCAGGTCCTTGAAGGCCTCAAAGTCCAGCATGATCGTCCGGTCGATCCGGATTCGGAGCAGGTCTTCCACCACCCGGGCGGTCAGCTCGGGCCCGCCGTGAACGTTCAGGCTGTTGATCTTGGTGTAGGTCTGGCGGCCGTAGCCTTCCAGCCCCATCCTCCGCACGTCGATGCGAAGGTCGCGGGGAATCGAGACGCCGGTGATCCGGTTGCGGTCGAAGTCGACCCGGACCAGCAGCATCAGGTCCGACCGCCCGAAACGGTTGGCGACCTGCTGGGTTCCCGGCTTCAGCTCGGTGTCGCACCCCAGGATCAGCAGGGTGATGCCGTCGGACTGGAAGACCTGGCCCGGCGGGCGTCCCATCATGCCGGAGACGACCCCCTGCACGGTCTTGTTGCTCCCCATCCAGCCGAAGGCCAGGGCCGCCGACAGCAGGACCGCCATCAAGACCAGGTACCCGGCCGCACGGATCGCCTTTTTCCATGCCGGCTTCTTCGGGGTCTCATCCATTCAGGTCACCGACGTTACCCGAGGCTCGGGCCGTCTTCAGGGAAAACGTCGGCGGAACTCCAGAGGTTCCACATGCCCACCGGCCGCCAGATTCGGCTTCCGCCCCGGTTTCGGCCTGCTAAACTGTCACGGGTGGCGCGTCGAGGATTTACTCTCATCGAACTGCTGGTCGTCATCGCGGTCATCGCGATCCTGGCGGGGATCCTCTTCCCGGTGTTCGCCCGGGCCAAATTCGGCGCGCTCAAGACCTCGGACCTGAGCAATCTCAAGCAGATCGGCCTCGCCGCCGGGCTCTACATGGCCGATTCCGACGACCTCTTTCCCAATGCCGTCGATGCCGCCGACCGGTGGGCGACCTACATCTGGTCCAGCGAGCCCGAGTTCATGGCCCAGATCCCGTTCATGCCCCTCATGAACGAAGCCCTGCAGCCCTACGCCAAGAGCGAAAAGATCTTCCACAGCCCGGTCGATCGGGGCACGGAAGTGCTGGACTCCCACCCCGAGATCGACTTTCCCAGCACGCCGACCATGTGGGGCGTCTATGGTCTCAGCTACTTCTTCCGGACCGAGCTGACCTTCGAACGGGTGAGCCAATCCTCGCTCCAGGCTCCGGCGGAGACCAACTTCATGTGGACCGCCGGGGGGCACTGGCTGGGCGAGGGCGGGCCGATGCGCTCGACCGACGGCTTCGATGCCATGCAGGGCAAGCTGTTCCGGTACCGCTACAACGTTCTCTTCGCCGATTTCCACGCCAAGAATGAGAGCTACAGCGGGCTCCAAGAGGCCTGGAGGCAGCGGCTCTGACCCGGGCGTCCTGGCTCTTTCGCGACGGCGGATTCCACCGGGACGAGCCCTTTCATCTCGCCGACCTCCCCGGTCCGGGAACCTGGCTCGTCTCCCCCGGCTTCGTGAACGGCCACTCCCACCTCCAGTACCGGCACATGCAGGGGCGCATCGCCGCGTCGGACATGATCGGGTTTCTACGCGGCATCATCCAGACCAAGCGGAAGGCCTCGCCGGCGGAGACCGCCGAGTCGATCCAGACCGGGTCCAGAGAGCTTTGGGAAGGCGGAATCGGATTCTCGGCCGACTGGCTCTCCGGGGTGCCGGAGGACGGCGACGGCCTCTTCGGTGAGTCACCCGTGCTCCGATTCCGAGAGTGGATCGGCCTCGGCCGGGGGGCGGAGGCCTGGACCGAAACGTCGGCCGAGCTCCCGGCGGGAGTCTGCTGGGCCCCCCACGCGCCGTACACGGTTCCGGCCGAAGCCTGGCGTGCGCTGGGCTCCCAGCCCGGTCTGCAGAGCGCTCACGTCGGAGAGTCGCCGGCCGAGGACCGGCTCTTCCGCGAGGGCGAAGGGCCGCTGGCCGACATGATCCTCAGGTTCGGCGGAGTTCTCCCCGAGT
>JAKRSE010000316.1 GCA_022402505.1 Fimbriimonadaceae bacterium
GATCATCGGACCGGACACCGCCCGGGTCGTTCTGGTGGAATTCGCCGACCCGAACTGCCCGGCTTGCCGCCGCGCCCATCCTGAGGTGAAGGCCCTTCTGGAGCGCTTCGAAGGCAAGATTCAGTACGCCTTCCGGACTCTGCCGCTGTACCAGATTCCCGGCCATGAGACCAGCATCAACCTCGGCTTGGCCCTTGAATATGCGGCCGAGAAGGGTCGGCACAAGGAGATGATGGACGTCATCTTCGACCCCCAGAACACGGACATGATCAAGACCGATGCCGGGGTCCTGCAGGCCGTGAAGAACGCCGGGCTCGATTCCACGGAGTTCAGCCGGATTCTGGAGGAGGCCGACGAAGAGGCGGCTGCCAAGCGGCAGGAGCTCTTCGACAAGCTTGGAGTTGATTTCTCCACGGCTCAGTCCTGGGGGATCAGGAGCACCCCCACCTTCATTCTCTACACGGAAGGGAGCCGTCCCAAGGCGATGTACTTCGGCTCGGTGCTTCGGTCGCTGAGCATCGAACCCCTGGCCTCTCTGCTGGAGAAGTGAGGACGTCCATGAAGCCGCTGGTCTGCGTCGCAATGTCCGGAGGGGTCGATTCGAGCGTCGTCCCGATTCTGCTGAAGAAGCGCGGCTACCGTGTGATCGGCGTGACGATGCAGATCTGGCAGGAGAGTCAGACCGATCCGCGCCATGCCGGCTGCTGCAGCCTGGGAGCGGTGGAGGATGCCCGCCGGGTCGCCCGGATTCTGGACATCCCCCACTACGTCATCAACTTCAAGGAGGAGTTCAAGCGTTCGGTGATCGACGAGTTCGTGCGGGAGTACGAGCAGGGCCGGACCCCCAACCCTTGCGTCACCTGCAACCAGACGGTGAAGTTCGACTCGCTGATGTCCACGGCCCGCGAGCTGGGATGCGATCTGCTGGCGACCGGCCACTACGCCCGAATCCGCCGGGACGCCAAGACGGGCCGGAGGCGGCTGATGAAGGCTCGCGGCCAGGGGAAGGATCAGAGCTACGTTCTTTACGGCCTGACCCAGGAGCAGATGGAGGGTGTCATGTTTCCCCTTGGCGAGCTCGGGGACAAGGCCGAGACCAGGCAGCTGGCCCGAGATGCCGGCCTCCCGGTGGCCGACAAGCCGGACAGCCAGGACATCTGCTTCGTCAGCGAGGCGGGGGGCTATCGCGAGTTTCTTCGCAAGGCCCGGCCGGAGATGTTTCGCCGGGGCGAGCTGGTGACCCCGGACGGCAGCCGGATCGGCGAGCACGACGGGGTGGCCGACTTCACCGTGGGTCAGCGGCGCGGCTTGGGCGTGGCTCAAGGACGCCCTCTCTACGTGCTCGGTCTTCACCCTTCGACGAACCAGGTGGTCGTCGGGGACCGGGACGGGCTCCTGAGCCAGGAGGTCATGTTGGAAGACGTGGTGTGGGGCGGCGCAGGCGAGCCGGAGGCTCCGGTCCGAGTCCAGGCCCGCATCCGCTACAACATGACCGAGGAGCCGGGGACCCTCTTCGGCGGTTCTCAGCCCCGCCTTGTCTTCGATTCTCCGGTGCGGGCTGTCACCCCCGGTCAGATCGCCGTGGCCTACCGAGGGCAGACCGTCGTCGCCGGGGGTAGGATCAGGGCCGGACGATGACCGACTGGCTGCCCCTCATCCTTGCCCTGGTCTTCGGCACTCTGCTTCTGCTGGTGCTCGTCTTCCTCGTGCGGATTCTGATCGACCTGAAGCGGGAGATCGGCGGGGTGAATCGCAAGCTGAACGCGCTCGAGGAGAAGCTGAAGGGCCAGCAGAAGCAGCTCGACGGGCTGAAGGAGAGCATGACCAAGCCGGGCCCCGATCCTCTGATGGGCGTGATGAACACGGTCCTGGACCGTCGCAACCGAAACCCGTGGATGACGTTGGGAATGGTGGGGTTGCAGGTTTTTCGGTCATACTGGAACAGCAGGAAGACGAAGAGCCTTCCCTGATTTGAACTGAGGAACCGTATGAGCCAATCCGACGACAAGAACGCCCTGGTCTATCTCCTGGCCGGCTTCGGCCTGGGAGCCCTTCTCGGTGCCGTGGCCGGACTGCTCTTTGCGCCCAAGGCCGGGACCGACACTCAGCACGAGATCGCCGACCGCCTGAAGGAGCTGAAGGGCAAGGGCGAAGAGTGGCTGGCCGAACAGAAGGCCAAGAAGCAGACCGCCGCTCTCGAAGCTGAAGATTCGTCCGGCGCCTGAATTTCGGGCGGAAGATGAGCGGGATGAGCGGCTGGAGAATCGCCCTTTGGGCGGCGATCGTTCTGGCCGCTCTTCTCTTTCTGTGGGCGGTCCGATCCGTCCTCGTTCCCTTCGCTCTCGCCTGGATCATCGCGGTGATCCTGGAGCCGGTGGTCGAGCGGATCTCCAGCGTGGGCTTCACCCGCGTCTTCGCGATCCTCAGCATCGTCACCGTCTTCTTTGCCCTGGCGATCGGGGCGGCCCTTTGGGTGGGGCCTCGTCTGGGCGGTCAGGTGGCCGAGCTCCAGGGTTCGGTCCAGCGGTTGACGGCCGCAATCGCCGAGGAGAGCCGATCCGAAAATCACTTTCTTCGCTGGAATCCTGAGGTTCTGGCCGAGCCTCCCGGCCCGCTGAGCGCCGTCGATGGCTGGCTGGAACGAGCCGGACCGACGCTCGAACGGGTGGGGCTTCCCTCCACTCGCCGTTCGCTCTACAGCGAATACATCGAACCGCAGCGCGAGCAGATCGCTCAGGGGATCTCGGTCTTCTTCAACGGATTCCTCCGACTGTTGATCGGGGCGGCCAGCCAGCTCTTCCTCTTCATCTTTGTGCCGATCTTCGTCTTCCTGTTCCTGTTGGACATGGATTCGATCCGCACGAGGTGGCTCGCCTGGGTTCCTCCGGCCATGCGCCCCGGGGTGGCCTCGCTGGCGGGCGACGTGTCTGAGGTCTTCAAGAAGTACCTTCGCGGCCTCCTCACGAACCTGACCCTCTACACGACTCTTTTTGCGGTTGTGTTCAGCATTTTGGGCCTTCCCTATCCATTGCTGCTGGCTCTTCTCTGCGGCACGCTCTTCCTGATCCCCATCGTCGGGGGCATGTTCTCGGCGGTCTTTGTCGGGATCATCGTCGGGTTCAGCGGAGGCGTCGGCAACTGGATCTTCACGATCGGCAATCCTTGGGGCTACGGCATCGCGATCGCCCTGCTCTCCTGGCTTCTCACGTCCGTCTACGACATGCTGATGACTCCTCGGGTCCTGGGAGGAGCCATCGGCCTCCATCCTCTGGTGTCCATGTTCGTGGTCTTCAGCGCCGGAGCGCTGTTCGGCCTGCCGGGGATGATCCTCGCCTTCCCGGTGGCGGGTGCGGTCCAGGTGACCTTGGCCCGGATGTTTAATGTGACCCACCACACGGGCGACGGTCCTCGCCTGAGCCTGCCGGCGGTTCCCTTCCGGCACCAGGAAGGGGGCGGCGCCTGAAGATTCTCTGCGTCTGCCTGGGGAACATCTGCCGGAGTCCCCTGGCAGAAGGCATTCTCAAGCGGGAGGTCCGGGCTCGGGGTCTAGCATGGGAGGTGGAATCGGCCGGGACCGGCTCCTGGCACGTCGGGAATCCGCCGCATCCGATCTCGGTCAAAGTCGGCCGAGAAAGGGGGTGCCCGATGGATTCCAGAGCCCGGGTGGTCTCTTCGGAGGACTTTCGCCGGTTCGACTTGATCCTTGCGATGGATCGCCAGAATCTCGCCGACCTTCTGGCAATGCCCGGAGCCGATCCGGCGAAGGTCCGTCTGATCCGAAGCTTCGACCCCGCTGCCGGCGGCGACGAGGTTCCCGATCCCTACTATGGTCTTCCGGAAGACTATGATCGGGTTGCGGACATGCTGGAGGCTGCCGCAGTCGGCGTCCTCCAGCAAGTCCGGGGCTGAAGCTCAGTTGGCCGAGTCCAGCGGAGTCGGCGGTGCCGTGGTGGCCCCGCCTCCGAGCGCCGGGTCGAGCTCCGGCGTCGAGCCTTCCTGTTCGATCACGGCATCAGCCGGCGGAGGTTCTGACCGGCCGCAGCCGATCAGGACCCCGCAGATCGCCAGGCCGGTCAGAAGGAGACCCAGTCTCATTGCTCTCGGTCGGGCCGGAAGAAGCAGATGTACCGGAAGCCTGAGGTCAGGTTCGCGGCGGTCTGGTCGGTGCAGTTTCCGGACTGAGTGGGCCAGTAGCCGAAGGTGCCGTTCGGGTTGGCGTTGGAGTAGGGATCAATGAAGGCGTTCCGGTTGACGGAAGGCGATCGAGCGATGGCGACCCTTCGGAACTTGGTGCTCGTGTCGGCATTGGTGATGATCACACCGCCGCCGCTGGAGTAGTTTCCGTGGGTGAAGGGAGTCCAGCCCGCGCCGTATCCGAAGAGGACGCTGTAGTTGCCCGGCGCGGTCTGACCGGCGGGTCCGCCGCCAGGCCGGAAGGTGCAGGGTCCGGGAGTCGAACCGCAGTTGAGGGTCGGATTGGCGCTCGCGCGGCCGCGTCGCTTCAGGTTGCCCGTCCCGGTCCAGATCATGGGAACCGAGCTGACGTTGAGAATCGCGGTGCTCGGATAGTTGTTCAGCAGACCGTTCATGGTCACGCCGACTTCCCAGGGGGTGACTCCGGGGGTGAAGGTCTCGCTCACGTTCTGGGTCGTCTGGTTGGGCGAACTCAGAATGCCCGTGTTCTTCATGTAGGGCTGGGTGGCGACGTGGTACATGGTCGCAACCTGGTTCGCGACCCCGGGCGCATCCCATCCGCCGCCGACGATGGCGTTCTGGGGTGCGGGGTGGTTGGCCGCGAAGCGGTGCGTCCCATCCGGCCGTCCAGAGAAGGCGTTCGGGAACAGATCGTCGTAGTCGGCCAGGTAGATCTGGAAGGCCGTCCCCACCTGCTTCATGTTGGAGATGCCTTGGGTCTTCTTGGCTGCCTCCTTGGCCTGCGCGAAAACGGGGAAAAGAATGGCGGCGAGAATCGCGATGATCGCGATCACGACCAGCAACTCAATCAGGGTGAATGCTCGGCGTCGCATCACTGTCCATTATGCCTGTTCTTGTCAAGATTCGTCGTTCGTAAGGGCGTGTTTACGCAATCTTCACACACATCGTGTGCAGAAGTGGCCGACCGCCCGTCTGTCTGATCGCCCCCCGGGCATCAGTCCGAATGCAGTCGCGACTCGAGACGATCCCGGTTTTCGTGAAGAAAGGGGTCTTCGCCTGCACCGGGGTCAAAGATCGGCCTTTCCAACGGCTGCACCCCCTTGATCCAGCCGTCCACGACCATGGCTTCGAAGACCTCCAGCGCATTCGCCCTGGCCTCGGGCCCCGGGAACTGCGCCTCGATCTCGCGAAAGATCTGGCGGGCTTCCCGGAGCCGATCCACAAGCTCCAAGACCTTCTGATAAGCCCCGACCAATGGGAGAAAACGCCCGTCGCGCTCCAGCACCTTTCGGGTGAGAATCCGGCCCTGATGGAAGGCTGGGACGAGGACTTCCGTCGCCCCTTCCAGCCGGGGCCGAAAGAGACCAAATCGGCTGATCTCCCAGGATGCCCGGCCGCCCCCGCCCAGGAATCGGGTGACCGACTTGAGGCTCGCCATCGAGAAGGTCGCCACCCGAGCAACCCGCAGGTCGTCGTTGACGAATCCGCCCGTGCCCAGCCACTGAAAGGCCTTGTCCGCCTCGAGTTCCAGCCCCGATTCCCGCGCCAGCTCCCTCGTGAACTCCTTGAGGTCGGAGAAATGGGCGTTGGCGCTGTACCAGTAGTCGGCGAAGCGGACATGCTGACGGATCCGGCGGCGCTGGGTCTCGTCGTAGGATCGCCGGAGCCAGTGGGCGTCGTGCGATTCCTTGATGACCGCGGGCAGGATGTAGCCGAGTTCCCTGGCGGAAACGTGGGTCAGGCTGAGCCCGGCGGCCAAAATGGGATCGGCAAAGCCGGCGCATTCGCCCGCCAGCCACCAGTTCTTTCCGGCGAGCCTCTCGGCCACGAAGCTCCAATCCTTGGTGCCTCGCACCTGGCCGTCCGGCTTGGCCTTGGCCAGCAGCGACCGGATCAGGGGCTCGCTTTGCACCGCATCGTGGTAGATCTGGTCCGGAGTCTTCCCGGTGGCCTTGTAGTGTTCGGCCGGGACGACCAGACCGACGCTCACCCGAGTCGGCCCGATCGGAATGAACCAGATCCAGCCGTAGCCCAGGCTCATGACGTTCACCCGCGTCGCCTCGATGCCGATGGTGACCACCCATTCGGCATCGTTCCAGTAATCCCAGAAGGCGACGTTCTTCAGCCGGCTGGGCTCATCGACGGGAACCCTGAGGGCCCGCCTGAGCACGGCGGCATTCCCGCTTGCATCCACGTACTGCCTGGCCTGCACCCGGTCGCCGGTCTCCAGCGTCAAGCCTTCAACCTCATCGTCCTGGTGGTGGATGGTCCGAACGGCCGTCTCCTGCATCACCCGGCATCCCAGCTCTTCGGCGTGGTCCAAGAGGATCTTGTCGTAGACGGCCCGTTCGACCTGAAAGGCGGTCTTCCGCCGATCTCCTTCGTACTTGGCCGGACGTGCAGAACCCTGAAAGTCTTGACCAGGGAGGAACTCGAAGTCCCACAGATCGTCGGTGGATCCCCACCGGTAGGTCGCTCCGATCTTGATCGGGAATCGGGCCGCCTCGACCTTGTCCCAGACCCCCATCTCGTCCAGGATGCCGCCGATGATGGGGAGCTGGCTCTCGCCGACGTGCTCCCGAGGGAATCGTTCGCGCTCCAGGATCAGGACATCGAGGTCGGGGTGGTAGCGCTTGATGATCGAGCCGAGGGTGGACCCCGCCGGCCCCCCGCCGATCACGGCGATGTCGGTTTCGATCAGGCTGCTCATGCCGTTCGTCGCTCCCTCTCCCGAGCAGAGTCTACGCCCGCCTCTCGGCGATTCGGGTCCGGCAGCCGGACGGACCGCAAAACCTTGACGGCACCTTAACCGGCAGGCTCTGCAGACTGTTCCAGAGCTTCCGACTCGGCGGCTCTGGAGTCCGACAACACCATGAATTCTTGCTCTCCGTCCAAGCGTCAGGGTTTCACCCTCATTGAGTTGCTGGTGGTCATTGCGATCATCGCGATTCTTGCCGCCATCCTGTTCCCCGTCTTCGCCCAGGCCAAGGCCGCCGCCAAGAAGACCAGCTCCCTGAGCAACCAGAAGCAGATCGGCCTCGGCGCCCAGCTGTACGCGGCCGACTACGACGACATGCTCCCCGAGACGGGCTGGGTCGGCCCCTGCTCGCTTCCGACCGCTCCGTGGACCGCGGGCAACGACAACTACTCGGGAGTCCAGGCCTTCCTGGTCGCCCAGCGGCCCTACATGAAGAACGACCGGATCATGGTGGACCCGGCCGACCCGAATCCGGGCGTCTTCGGCAAGACCGGTGAAAAGTGCTTCGAGGACATGTTCCTGGATGCCGGAATCCCCAAGGCCTACGTCGGGATGGAGAACGTTCCGGGTGCATTCAATGCCGCTCTGCCGGCCAGCTACGGCGGCAACTACATGCTGATGCCCGGCTATGACCCGGGCACGGATCGGAGCGCCAAGGGCCGAAGCCTGACCCAGCTCTCCGCCCCGGCCAACATCTTCTTCAGCACGGAAGTCGGCTCGGTCTTCGTTCCCTCCTACGGCAACCACTTCTCGGGCTGGTACACGGTGCCGGGCTACGGCCAGACCGCTTCGGACATCAACCGATGGACTCTGGGCGCCCGCCACACCGGCGGCCGAAACTGGACCTTCGCCGACGGCCACGCCAAGTACCTGAGGGACACCCCCAACAAGAATGCTGACGGCACCAACAAGTCGCAGCGCCAGATCATCTGGGAGTACCAGCAGCGCGGCCTGTGGACCTTCTGGGAGACCCCGGACAACGACTACTGCCAGTTCCCCGCCAAGGAAGCGGCCTGCAACCGGTACTCCAGCTGAGGCTCTGCTCCCCAGAAGGGACTGGTTCCTCTGACCGGGGCCGGGGTGGCGAATCGCCTCCCGGCCCCATCGCCGTCTGACGACACCGCTTCATGAAATCAAAGACAATCACGATCGCCCTTATCGCCGGCCTGGTCGCCGTGGCCGCAGCCTTCGGGGTCCGCTTCTTCACCGAGGCCCAGCGGACCGCGGCCTTCCCCTACATCCGGCCGGAAGCCGGCCTGGCATACACCGAGTTCGCCAACACCGTGACGGTGGATTCCCCCGCTGCCAAGGCTGCATTGGCAACCGCCGAACGAGCCGCACCCGGCAACGCCTTCCACGACTATCTGGCCGCGGTCAGCTCGGCTGTGAACGAGGACTTCCCGGCGGCGACTTCGGCCCTGGAGGCGGGCCGCCGGAAGAACGAGATCGCCGTCTTCACGACCGAACCGATGCCCGCGCCGATGGAGGCGGTGCCGACGCTGCGAAAGCTGGTGGTCCGGCCCGCCGACCTCAAGCACCTTTCCGACGAGGAGGCCGTCGCCTATCTGACGGCGGTCCGTGAGGCGGGCCTCCACATGACGCAGGTCGATCCGATCGATGCCCTGGCGGCGATCCACGTCGTCGCGGTGGTCAAGGGGGCCACGTCCAACCTGGTCGCCTTGGCCGA
>JAKRSE010000317.1:0-2374 GCA_022402505.1 Fimbriimonadaceae bacterium
CGGTCGTTCCGTCGATCTGGGCCAGCAGGGCCTGCACGGCGGCGGAGGCGATCTAGGCGTGGGGCTGAACGATCCGGCCGGCCAGCCGGTGGACCGGCATGAAGAGCTCGGGCCAGTCGTTGTAGGAAAAGATCAGGGGTCGCCGGATGCCTGCCGGAAGCAGATCGATCGCCTCCACTGCGCCCGCCGCATAGACATCCTGGGTGCAGAAGATGGCGGTGGGAGGCTCCGAATCGAGGGCCAGCGACCGCACGGAATCCTGAACCGCAATCCGCAGCCGGGGCATGTCCTGCTCGAGCGATTTCGGGAACCACCGGATCAGCCGTTCCGGAATCGCGTCGCCATAGCCTTCGGCAAAGCCTTGGAACCGCTCCCGGATCGTCGAGACGTGGCGGTTGTCGCCGGAGAAGAAGGCGATCCGCTCATGCCCCGCCTCACGGACCTGCCGGATCAGGGTCCGGCTCGACTCCAGGTTGTCCGAAACGGCGCAGAAGCCTTCGATTCCCTCAGGCATCCGGTCGACAAAGACGATCGGCGGCGCTTCGCCCTCGGCGGCCGACTCGGCCCACCGGCGATAGAAGGGAACCAGTTCGGGGCGAGAACCGGCGTAGGCGATCACTCCGCTGACCTGGGAACGCAGGCTCCCGAAGGCCCGCTTCTCGCCCGCCGGCAGGTCATGGGTGTCGCTGAGGAGCAGCCGGCCGCGCGGCCCGAGCTCCGCCTGGATGCTTCGGATGAGCCGGCTCTGGGGGAAGTCGTGGCTGTGGTCGGAAATGAACCCGATGAGAAGCGTTCGATCCTCCGGTTCGGCGACGAAGGTGCCCCATCGTCGCTTGCGGATCACCAGGCCGGCCCGCTGCAGCACCTGCATCGCCCGCTGGACCGTTTGTCGGCTGACTCCAAAACGGACCGCGAGGTCGGCTTCCGACGGAATTCGGCTCCCAGCCGGAAGGCTCCCGGACGCGATCTGGCCCGCCAACGCATCGGCGACTTCTTTGAAACCAGCCATGACGTGTATTGTATACCCAATACAGTCAACAAAGTCCAGTTAATCCGAGGAGCTTTTCCGGGCTTGCGCCTCCAGACGCAAAAACCCCGCCTCCCAGGGGAGAGGCGGGGTCGGGAAGGGGCGGTGCGCTTCGAAGCTCAGTTCGCGGCGCGGATCTTTTCGGCCTTGGCCATCACGTCGTCCAGGCCGCCGCAGTAGAGGAAGGCCTGTTCCGGCACGTCGTCCAGGTCGCCCTTGCAGAGCTTGTCGAAGGCATCGACCGTGTCTTCGATGGTGACGTAGCGGCCGGGGTTGCCCGTGAACTGCTCGGCGACGAAGTTCGGCTGGCTCATGAACCGCTCGATCTTTCGGGCGCGGGCGACCAGGAGCTTGTCGTCGTCGCTCAGCTCGTCGATGCCGAGGATGGCGATGATGTCCTGGAGTTCGCGGTAGCGCTGAAGGATCTGCTGGACCGATCGGGCGACGGCGTAGTGCTTCTCGCCGACGATGCGGGGGTCCAGGTTCTTGGAGGTCGAGGCCAGCGGGTCCACGGCCGGGTAGAGGCCCTTCGAGGCGATGCCGCGATCCAGGTAGACGTAGGCGTCCAGGTGGCTGAAGGTGGTGGCCGGGGCCGGGTCCGAGGGGTCGTCGGCCGGGACGTAGACCGCCTGGACCGAGGTGATGGATCCCTTGTTGGTCGAGGTGATCCGCTCCTGCAGGAAGCCCATCTCGGTGGCGAGGGTCGGCTGGTAGCCGACGGCGCTGGGCATTCGGCCGAGCAGAGCCGAGACCTCGGAGCCTGCCTGGACGAACCGGAAGATGTTGTCCACGAAGATCAGAACGTCGCTGCCGACTTCGTCGCGGAAGTACTCGGCCATCGCCAGCGCGGTCAGGGCGACTCGAAGTCGGGCTCCCGGCGGCTCGTTCATCTGACCGAAGACCATGGCCGTCTTGTCGATGACCGCCTTCTTCGTGCCGTCCGTGTCGGTGAATTCGGTCTCCTTCATCTCCCGCCACAGGTCGTTGCCCTCGCGGGTGCGCTCGCCGACTCCGGCAAAGACCGAGACGCCCGAGGCTTCGACCGCGATGTTTCTGATCAGCTCCTGAATGAGGACCGTCTTGCCCAGTCCCGCGCCGCCGAAGAGGCCGATCTTGCCGCCCTTGTTGAAGGGAATCAGCAGATCGACGACCTTCAGACCGGTCTGCAGGAGCTCGACTTTCACGTTCTGGTCGGTGAATTCCGGAGGCTTGCGGTGGATCGGGTAGGTCTTGCCGCCTTCCACGGGAGCGCCGTTGTCGATCGGTTTGCCAAGGAGGTTGAAGACCCGTCCGTGGGTCACGTCTCCCACGGGCACGCTGATCGGGCCCTTGGTGTCCAACGCCGAC
>JAKRSE010000317.1:2384-4082 GCA_022402505.1 Fimbriimonadaceae bacterium
CGCGCTTCAGACCGTCGGTGCTGGAGAGGGCGACGCAGCGGACGAGGTCGTCGCCAAGATGTTGGGCCACCTCGCAGGTCAGGTCGACCCCGCGCTCGGGGTCCTTGATCTCAATCGCGTTGTAGATCTCGGGAAGGGACTCTTCGAATCGGCAGTCCACCACCGGACCGGTGACCTGAACGACAGTGCCAAGGGAAGCCATGCTGAAAACCTCGCCGCTCCAGACCCGAGCGGGATGCGGTCAAGAAGATACCGCCGGACTCGGTTTCCGGTCTGGGTCGGGAGGGTTCGTCTGGGCCGTTTCGCCGCGGCAGGTCGGGCGGGAAGGGTCGGTAGACAAAGAATGAGCTTGCCCCCGGGTGCGTGAGGCCTGCATGATCCAGGCATGTCCGCAAACCAGGCGGCTCAGCGGCGGCGGGTGTTGGTGGGGAAGGGAGCCCTCTACGTCGTCTGCCTTCTGGCTGCGGGCTGGATCGGGCGCGACTGGGTTCATCCGCCCATGCCCCCGATGGTGGGGGCGGAGAACGAGATCCGCGTGATGGTGCAGGGAGCCGTCGCCCGGCCGGGGGTCTACACGCTTCCCCGCAACGGACGGGTCGAGGATGCGGTCAAGTCGGCAGGCGGGCTTCTTGGATCGGCCGACCGCGATCAGGTGAATCTGGCTGCCCGTCTTCGGGATGAAGAGCCGCTGGTGATTCCTGAGGTCGGGGAGCAGGGCACCGGAGCCGCCGTCTACGGACTTCTGACGCCTTTGCCGGAACGCGAGGCGTCGGCGGGTCCGGTCGCCGGCATCGCGCTGAATTTGAACACCGCCACCCGAGACGAGCTGGACACCCTGCCCGGGATCGGGCCGAAGACGGCGGACGCGATCATGGCCCATCGAGCGAGGATCGGCGGGTTCCAGTCGGTCGAGCAGCTGGAAGACGTGAAGGGGATCGGGCCCAAGAAGCTCGCCCGCCTGCGACCGCTGGTGAAGGTCGGAAACTGACCCCGGCCCCCGGGTTCACGAGTTCGCCTGACGGCTCACGCGTTCACTCGGCTGGAATCCTGCCGGTTCGGGGATCGTCGGGCCTGGTCTTGGCAGCGGAGCCTTGAGGCCGGCCCCGGACCACTAAGGGCCCAAATGCCGCCGGCGATCCTGCTTCAGACCATCGCCACCGGCCCGGCCCACTCCACCCGGCACTCAACCGGGGACGAGACCGTCAGGCGGCCGTCTTCGAGCGACACCTTCAGATCGCCCGCCGGGTGGGGGACGACCGCCGAAAAGCGCGTCACCGACCCCGGATTCGGGGCGACGACCACCGAGGACCATCCCGGCCCCCCGGATCGGATCCCCGCCACCCGCTGAAGCCAGCCGAGGATCGGGTGGGCCGACCAGGCGTGGCAGTCGCTGCGGGAATTCTCGAAGATCTCCGGGCAGGTCGTCAGGTTCTGCGCGAGCATGGTCCGCCAGGGGGACAGCAGGTCTTCGTAGTCCGCCTCGGGCCGGGCCTGGTGCAGGTAGTGGGCGTAGAAGGCGGAGGCGGTCGGGGCGCCTTCGGGAAGCGGCTGCCAGGAGCCCGGTTCCAGGCCGCACTCGCGCCGAGCCAGGCGAAGCATGATCGCGCCATGTTCGCCTGCGGGCTCCTCTCCGAGCCTCGGGTGAACCAGAGTCCCGCGCTCGGTCTGAGCAAACTCGGCCACCGCCGACCGGACGTC
>JAKRSE010000317.1:4092-8548 GCA_022402505.1 Fimbriimonadaceae bacterium
AGCCGCGTCTCCGGTGAGCGACGCTCGGACCGCCTGAGTCCAATGAAAGTGGAGCCGCTGGACCATCGACTGGAGACGTCCCGGAGGCTCGCCCATCGGCCAGCCATCCACCCAGTCGGCATAGGCCCAGAAGACCGAGTCGGTGCCGCTCTCCAGGGCCCCGCCCCACCATTCCAGAATCGCGTCGGCCTGTCGAATCCACTTCGGGTCGAGCGGCTCGGTGTCGTAGAGCAGGGCATCCTGCATCATGTGGATCCACCAGAGGCTGAAGCCGGGGATCACCTGAAAGTCGCGGCAGGGATAGCGGCTCTGGAGCAGACCGTTCCCCAGCTGCGAGCGGCTGAAGCTCTCGATGCAGTGGCGCTGCAGCCGGCGATCCCGACTCAGGAACCGGCCGATCTGAGCCTGAATCCGCGAGTCGCCGACGTACTGCAGCTGCTCGTAGTAGGGGCAGTCGAAGTAGTTTTCGCCGGCGCATCGACGGACCGTCCGCAGGCACATGTCCCAGATCGGCCGGTGGTCGAGGCCGTCGCTCTCCCAACTTGATTCGGCCTCGATCGGGTAGCCGGTCTCCAGGATCGAATCGATCTCCACCGAGACCGCCGACTCCGCGGTAATTCTCAGGTATCGGAAGCACCGCCACCAGAGGGGTTCGAAGATGCCGCTGCCGGAGACGACATCCTCCAGTCCGAAGAAGGTCCGCCCCACCGTCTCGTTCCGGTCGAACTTCTCCCAGTTAGGACTGCCGTCCGGCATCACCCGGAACAGCGCCTCGGCATAGCCCACTTTCGCCCGGCCGGCCCCGGTGAACCGCAGCCGGGGGTAGGCGTTCAGCAGCTCTCCGGCGTCCAGCAGGATCGACTCGCCGGGCCCCAGAGTGAAGGGGCCGTCAAGGGGCGTTCGTGCGTCGGTTTCCGGATCGACCCTCATCAGCCGGCCGGTCCAGGGGGAATACACCATCGGGGGAATCGGCCGGGGGGTGAGGCACCAATGGGAGCCGCCCTCCGGCATCCCGAAGGAGTAGCCGGACCCCAGGCTGATCGGCCCCTCGACTTCGTCGGCATCCACCCGGCCGGTCCAGAACGGCTGAATCGTCCGCCAGGGCAGGTCGGCTTCGCCCAGGTCCTCCAGGGCGATCCCCAGCTCGACCGACTCCTCGGCCCCCACGCACATGTAGGTCGAAGCCATTCCCGGATGTCCCCATCGCCAGGATCGGCCGGGCAGGCGGGCGCCTTCCCAGCCGTTCGGTGTGTCCATCCCCGGGCCTTGCAGAAAGAACCCGGGGCGGTGGGACATCTGAGCCAGCGGTGCTCCGGAGCCCTGAGCCCAGATCACGGCATGGATCACGTTCCGGCCCGGCTTCAGGAAGGGGACAAGGTCCGGCTCTTCGTAGTGCCAAAAGAACCGGTCCCCCCGGCAGGGGCCGAAGATCGCCAGGCGGCCGTTGACGTAGAGCCGGTACCGCTCATCGGCCGAAACCTGCACGACCAGGCTCTCGGGCACCGCGTCCAACTCGAAGGTCCGCCGGAAGACGGTGGCTCCCAGGCAGTGGGCCGGGTCGGGATGGGGGGCGACCCATCGGGCGGTCCAGTTCATCGTCGAATCGGCCATGGCGTCCCCCGAGTCTAGCCCCGGGCGGTACCCTCCGTGCCATGCGCGCCGAATCGCTCGAGTTCCTGAAGGCCATCGTCAACGCACCCTCTCCCAGCGGCTACGAAGTGCCCGCCGCCGATGTCTATCGGAGCTACGTCGCTCCCTTCGCCGATCGGGTGGAGACGGATCAGCACGGGAACGTGATCGCATCCTTGAATCCGGACGCTCCGATGAAGGTGATGCTCGCCGGGCATCTGGACGAGATCGGACTCCAGATTCGGTACATCGATGACAAGGGCCTTATCTGGTTCAACACCATCGGCGGACACGACCGGACGATTCCGCTCGGTCAGCGGGTGTGGGTCCATTCGGCCAAGGGTCGGGTGCCCGGCGTCCTTGGCCGCAAGCCGATCCACCTGATCGAGGCGAAGGAGCGCGACACCCTTCCGGCCATCCATGAGATGTGGATCGACCTTGGGTGCGCCTCCAAGGAAGAGGCGGAGGCTCTGGTCGAAATCGGCGACCCGATCACCTACCAGTGGGAGTTCCAGGCTCTCGCCGGCAACCGGGCCGCCGCTCGCGGCTTCGACAACAAGATGGGTGTGATGATCGTCGGCGAGGCCCTTCGGTTGGTCCACGAGAGCGGACGGCTCGACCCAGGGGTGGGAGTCTTTGCGGTCGGCACGGTGCAGGAAGAGATCGGTTCGCGGGGCGCCAAGACGGCGGCCGGCAGGATCGGAGCCCAGACCGGTCTGGCCGTCGATGTCGGATTCTCGATTGACCACCCCGGAGTCAGCAAGGAGCGGCACGGCGACACGGTGATGGGGAAGGGCCCCAGCGTGGCTCGCGGAGCCAACATCAATCCCGTGGTCTACCGTATGCTGAGAGAGGCGGCCGCCGAGGCGGGGATTCCGGTCCAGGTCGAAGCCGAACCAGCGGGTACCGGAACCGATGCGAACGTGATGCAGACCAGCGGTCCGGGCATGGCGACGGGTCTGGTCGGAGTACCGATCCGCTACATGCACACTCCCAACGAACTGCTCGACCTGAAGGACGTGGAGCAGTGCGCCCAGCTGATGGCCGAATACTGTCTGCGGGTGAAGCCCGACACCGACTTCACCCCTCGTTGACGGCTCGCAGGAGAGTCCGGCCGGCCGGGTTCACGGGTTCGCCTGACGGCTAACGCGTTCACTCGGCCGGTCGTGGATTTCGTTGGGGTCAGGGGGGCGGTTTCGCCGAACCCGGCCGTCCCCGATCCGTCGCCGGCCAGGTTCGCGGGGACGGTTGCTTCTTTTTCCGAAGGCCGGGCTCCCTGCTTCCCGACCTGCTGCCGAACAAACGTTCCGGTTTTCATCGTGAGACTGGTGACGGCCGTCTGGTCGGGGCACCCCAGGATCGGCACCTGCCGCGAAGAACAGAAGTTCGAATCCGTGACTGGCCCTACAGAGCCCGAAGAACCGCGGCTTCCGGCCAGCGGACCGGGCAACCTCGGCTTATCAGGCGGTCAAGCAGAGCGGCCGTATGGTCCGCCGAGGCATGGACCTGCTGGGGTGCGATCCCCTCGGATCGGGCATGGACCGCCAGGACCGCCGCCGCCTCGCCGACCGCCCATTCGGTCGGGTGCAGCCGAGTGCAGCCGTTGGCGATGTGGGTGACGCCGAAGTTCTTGCAGCAGGGCAGAAGGTTGGTCAGCCGCACCGGAACCAGCGACCCCAGCGGAACCTGGTAGGGAAGCGACCCCACGTCCAGGGTGGGTCGGCCGTTGATGCGGGGGTGGAGGTCGAGCCGGTAGGCGCCGATCGCCACTCCGTTCGCCACCTCCGGCGCACGGTCTCGGTCCGGATGGGCCGCTGAAGCCACGTCCTGCTGCTTCATCGTCTCCAGGGTGACCATGCGGCGCGATTCGCGGATGTAGGGCGCCTGGGCGAGGCCGTCTTGGGTGCCGGCGAGGTCGGGCCTCAGCCTGAGGCCACGGAACCCTTCCTCGACTTGCAGCCAATGGATGACGGCTCGGGTCAGGTTGCGGGAATCCTCCAAGGTCCGCCGCATCTGGTCGTCGTCCTCCAGCACCGAGCCGAGAAGCAGGTCGTTCTGCGGCCAGTTCATCACGGTCGCGGCCTCTCGGGGCTCCCGGTGGTGCTTCGGCTCGACGACCTGGCGGTAGCTGAACCAGGTCAGTCGGTCCTCGCCTGGTTCCGGGAAAAGGGGGATGGTCACCGCCGCTCCCGTCTGGACGTTGGGATAGGTGAAGCTGAGCAGACGGCCGGGCCAATCAGGCGGGGTGTAGGTGCGCCAGCGGTGGTAATCCGGAGGCTCGGGAATGGTGTGGTCTCCGGTCGGATCCCAGCCCAGCAGACAGCACCAGGTCAGGCCCTGCTGGCAGTGGGGTTCGGCCTCATCGGGGGCGTCGGGCTCGCCGAACTCCCGGCGCGACTCGGCCCCGACCCTGACCTCGGCCCCGGCCAGAACCGAAGCCGATCCGGTCTCGGTCGCCTCGAAGAACCAGGGAGCCTCCAGCCGGAAGGAATCGGTCTCGGCGCCCAGAACCTCGTCACCACGGGTCTCGATCCGGCGGAGCGGGCCGCGGATCAAGTCCAGAGAACCGATCTCCGTCAGCTTGTCCATCAGGACTTCATGGCCGATCTCCGGCAGGTGGCAGATTCGACTGACCCACCCGCCGCCGGGATTCAGCCGGTCGTTGGCGGCCGCCTCTTCGGTCAGATCGAGGCGGCGGTAGGCCTGCCGGACCCGCCGGCGGTAGTCGGCATAGTGCCGGGTGCAGCCCCACTCTTCTTCGATCCAGGGGTGCTCGTCCGGCGGGACGGCCTGGCTCGTCATCTGCCCGCCGATCCAGTCGAAATCA
>JAKRSE010000318.1 GCA_022402505.1 Fimbriimonadaceae bacterium
CCTGGTCATCCCCAAGGGCGCGCGGGAGCCGGAAGGAGCCTGGGAGTTCGTGCGGTTTGTGCAGTCGCAGAAGGGGATGGAACTGCTCTGTCTGGGGCAGAAGAAGCACTCGCCGCTGGCGGTGGTCAGCGATGAATTCTGGCGGGAGCATGAGAACCCTTCCATCCGACTCTTCTATGAATTGGCGAAGAGCCCGAGCGCCCAGGCTCCACCGAAGCTCGGCATCTGGCCTGAATACTCTGCTGAAATGAACAACGCTTTCGACCGGATTCAGCGGGGAGCGGATGTCAGGACGGCCCTGCGGGATGTTGTGAAGAGAATGCAGCCAAAGCTGGATGACGAACTGGCTCTGCGAAGAGCACGCCAGGAGGAGCGACGATGAAGGGTCATCTGGCCAAAGATCACGCCAAGAACGGCATCCTCTTCGCCCTGCCGTGGATCATCGGCTTCAGTGTCTTCCTGCTGTATCCGCTGGTTCAGTCGCTCTACTTCAGCTTTACGGACTACTCGGTCCTCCGGCCACCGGTGTGGATCGGCCTGAAGAATTACACGAACCTTCTGCAGGACGAGGTCTTCATCAAGACCCTGTCGAACACGTTCCTCTTCGCAGCGCTCTCTCTGCCGGCCGGTTTGGTCTTCAGCATCGGGCTCGCTCTGCTGCTCAACACCAAGGTGAAGGGGCTCGCCTTCTACCGGACCCTCTTCTTCATTCCCAGCATCGTTCCGCCGGTCTCGCTGGCGATGCTCTGGCTCTTCCTGTTCCGCGGCGATGGAGGCCTGGTGAACCTCGTGTTGGAGACCGTCGGGATTCGAGGTCCCGACTGGCTCGGCAGTCCGGAGTGGTCGAAGCCGGCCCTGGTTCTGATGGGTCTCTGGGGCGTGGGGAATGCCGTCGTCATCTATCTCGCTGGGTTGCAGAACGTCCCTCAGGCCCTCTATGAGGCGGCCGATCTGGATGGCGCCGGGCCCTGGACCAAGACCTGGAACGTCACGCTTCCCATGATCTCCCCGGTCATCCAGTTCAACCTGGTCATGGGGGTCATCGGAACCTTCCAAGTCTTCACGATTCCCTACATCATGTTCAGCGGAGGAGGGCCCGACCGTTCCGCGCTGTTCTATTCCATGTATCTCTACGACAATGCCTTCGTCTACCAGCGCATGGGCTATGCCTCGGCCATGGGCTGGGTGATGTTCCTCATCATCTTCGCTCTGACGATGATCGTTCTGCGCATGTCGGAGAAGCGCGTCCATTACGGAAGCTGAAAAGAAGATGGCCATTCTCCCCCAGAAAGCACCCAGCCTCAAGCGGCAGAATCTGATCCAGATGACGATGATCCATGCGGTCCTCATCTTCTTCTCGTTGATCTTCGTCTTTCCGCTTCTGTGGATGCTCATCACATCGATCAAGCCGGCATCGGAGGCGATGAAGACCAACTTCATTCCCACCGAAGTCCGGCCCGGAAACTATCTGGAAGCGATCTGGTACGGATCCGAATCGCTGGGCTATGCGCCGTTCATCCAGTACGCCTTGAACACGGCCGTCGTCGTGACCTTGATCGTGGCCGGGACGGTGATCAGCAACGCCATTGTCGCCTACTCATTCGGCCGCCTCAATTGGCCGGGGCGCAACGTGGCCTTCGCCCTGACTCTCGCCACGATGATGGTGCCTTTCCCGGTTCTGATGGTTCCGATCTTCGGCCTCTTCCGCGACCTCGGATGGGTGGGGACCTTCAAACCTTTGTGGGTGCCTGCGTGGTTCGGATCGGCGTTCAACATCTACCTCTTGACCCAGTTCTTCAAGAGTCTGCCGTTCGAACTCAGCGAAGCCGCCAAGATCGACGGCTGTTCGGAGTGGAAGATCTTCGCCGACATCATCGTGCCCCTCAGCAAGCCCGCTCTGGCGGTCGTCGGCCTCTTCAGCTTCATGGGAGCGATGAACGATTTCCTCGGCCCGCTGATCTATCTTCAGGACCAGAAATCCTACACCCTCTCGCTTGGCCTTCAGGCATTCCAGAGCCAGCACGGCGGAACCCAGTGGCATCTGCTGATGGCGGCGAGCGCCATCGTCATCGCCCCGATCATCATCCTCTTCTTCTTCACTCAGAGGCTGTTCATCCAGGGGATCGCGGTCACCGGCATCAAGGGGTGACCGGAGAGGTTCCGGCCGAGCGGCGTCGTTGCCGCCCGGCCGGAGCAGAGAGCCCTACTTGACGTACTTCTCGAGCCAGGCGATCCACCTGGCCCACATGTCCAGCCGGGTCTCCAGGGCGATCTGACCGTGGTCTTCGCCGGGATAGACATAGAGCGACGCCGTCTTGCCGAGGGCCTCCAGGGCGTCGAACATCCTGAGGCTGTTGATGGGGAAGGTGCCCACATTCTGGTCGTCCGCTCCGTGGTACATCAGGAGGGCGCCGGTCAGCTGGTCGGCCCGCATGATCGGCGACATCTCGACGTACATGCCGGCGTTGTCCCAGAGCTTGCGCTGTTCCCGCTGGAAGCCGAAGGGGGTCAGGGTCCGGTTGTAGTTGCCCGCCCCCGCGATGCCGGCCTTGAAGAACGGCGTCTGGATCATGGCGTGGGCCGTGCTGAAGGCGCCGTAGCTGTGCCCGCCGATGGCGAGGTAGCGGCGGTCGATCAGCTCGCGTCGGTCCAGCTCGTCCACCACGGCCCAGAGGTTGTTGCGCAGCTGGAGCGGGTAGGTGTCGTTGGGCCGGTCGCTTGGGCCGACGATCGGGCAGTCGGGAAGGACCACGACGTAGCCGAGCAGGGCCAGCAGCTGAGCCGAATTCGGAGTGGTTCGGCGGAAGGCGTTGAGGTTCAGAGTCCGCTCGCCGTCGTCGTAGCTCTTCTGGTCCACGACCTCGCTGGGATAGAACCAGAAGAACGCCTTGCGTCCGACTCCGTTGATCGCGAACCGGGGCATGATGACCTCGGTCCAGAACTTGAAGCCGTCCGCCCGGGTGATCTGAATCCTCTCTCGGCGGAGCTGGGTGACCTCGGGAAGCAGGTCCTTGTTGAACGTCAGCTGACGGCTGGACTTGCCCGCGAGGGTCAGCATGTGGCTGTTGGGCGTTTCGGTGGCCGTCTGACGGGTGATGAGCAGGGTCTGCACCGAGTCATCCATCACCGTGGCCGTTTCGAAGGCGTCGGCCGGACTCTGCCAGATGCGCTCCGGCTTCTCGGCCCCGATCTTCACTCGGTCCAGGAAGGGGCGGGGCGGATTCTTGACCGGATCCTTGTCGTACTGAGTGCCGCTGAGCAGGAACCGACCCTCGGAGTCTCGGAGCACCACCCGGCCGGTCTTGGGCCCGGGAAGGGTCACGAAGTCGCCGGGGTTGGCATAGAAGTCGCCCGGCTTGAAGGCGAAGACCCGCACGGGCTCACCTCCCGCCAGGGGCACCAGGTCGAAGACGGTCTCCTCCTTTTCGGTCCGCCGGACCAGCAGCGAGGCCATGTCGGAGGTGAACTGGGCAGAGGCGATGTCGGTCTCCGACTCCCAGAGGACCTTCACGTCCTTTTCGCCGAAGGGAGCGGTCCAATGCCGGATCGAATCCTTCTTGGTCTTGTCGTCCTTGAACAGGAAGACCATCCCGTCTCCGGCCGGGTGCCAGGCGAGGGCCCGCCTTCCGGAACTGCGAGCGGGTCGCGCTCCGGGGAGGTTGCGGCGGCTCAGCTCGGCCGCCTCCTTGCCGTCCGCCGAGACCAGGGCCTCGCGCCGGGCGAAGCTGGAGGCGGGGAAGGTGTAGGTGAAGGGCTCGACCCCGGTCGTGACGCGGAACCAGTCCAGGTCCGGCGAGGCGTCCACGCTCTGGATCATTCCGGGCTCGCCGACCCAGGAAACCCGGCCATTCAGGTCGGTGATTCCGAGTCTGCCGGTGGTGAAGTGGCGGAAGAGTTAGGCATCCGAGGGGTCTTCCAGCCGGTCGGGGAAGCTCCGGATGGCCTTCTGAGCGGGATCGGCCACCCGCACCCAGGGCGAAGGAGCCAGGCCTGCGCCTTCCGGAGACTTCGGTCGGTCTTCCGGCATGAAGACGGCGGCGATCCGCCGCGAATCGGAGCTCCAGCTCAGGGAGTCGGAGAGGGTCCCCATGAGCCGGCGATCGCCGACTCGCCGGACCTGACCGCCGACCGCATCGGCGACATAGAGATGCGAGCCGGAATCCGAGGCTCCGATGAAGGCGAGCCGCTTGGAATCGGGAGACCAGGTGACGCTCTGCGGCGAAACTCCGGCCGGGAGCTTCACCTCCACCACGCCGAGATCGGACATCCGGTGGATTCGGAGGGCGCGGTTGCGGCGGAGCGTCCAGCCGCGGGGCTGGTCGGAAGAGGGATCGACCTGGAGGCCGGCCAGGTTCAGGAAGGGACGCCGGACATCGGCCAGACGGGCCAGCCCTTCGCCCACGACATCGAACCACAGCGTCCGGTCGGGGCTCATGTTGGAGACGGTGGCCTGCTCGGCCCAGTCGGTGCGGACGGCCCGGTCGATGACGGGCGGGGGCAGGATGTAGGCTTCCTGGGTCAGGGGATCGGGCGGCTGGGGCGCTTCGGCCTTCTTCTCTTCCTGGGCGAACGCCGGAAGGGCCAAAAGGGCGAGCAGCGCGGCAGACGGCAGGCGTCTCGGCATCCCGGCAGGGTACCAGTCCGGAATGCCTCGCCGCATCGTTGCCATGGGGGGCGGCGGATTCAGCGCCCTGAACCCGACCCCGAACTTCGATCGCTGGTTCGTCGGACTGGCGGGCAAGGACCGTCCGCGCCTCGGGTATCTGCCGACCGCCGGCGGGGATGACGAAACCCGGATCGAGGCCTTCTCCGGGTGCGCCGAGCGGGCCGGTGCGGAGCCGGTTCCCATCCGCCTGTTTCGGCCGGAATCCCGCGACGTGGGCGGCCTGATCGCCTCCTGCGACGCCGTCTGGGTCGGAGGAGGGAACACCTTCAACCTGATCCAGCTCTGGCGTGCCTGGGGGGTCGATTGGGCTCTGTGGCATGCGATGCAGCGAGAGGTCCCGTTGGGCGGGGTGAGCGCGGGGGCGAACTGCTGGTTCGAACAGTGCTCGACCGACTCCTTCGGACTCCAGCTGGACGTGACCGAAGGGCTCGGCTGGCTCGCCGGGAGCTTCACACCCCACTACGACAGCGAAGAGCTGCGCCGGCCGACCCTCGCCGGGTTCCTGGCCGAGGGGCGGATCAACGGGGGCTGGGCCTGCGACGAGGGAGTCGCCTTGGTCTGGGAAGATGAGCGACTTACCGGAGCGGTCCGGGCGAACGGCTCCGGCGCGGCCTACCGGGTGGATGTCGGCGTCCACGAGCGGATCGAGCCGTCGGACGTATGATCTTTCGGCACCTCAAACCGGGGCTGAGCCATCTATAATTCGGCTGTGAAAGCGGCATCCTGGCTTTTTCTTCCTCTTGCGATCGTCGTCGCGGGCTGCGGTGGATCTTCCGTCGGCACGCCCGGCAGCGGAGCCTCCTTTGCGGGTCGGGCCGCGCAGCCGGAAGAGCGTCAGGAAGCCGTCCTCGATGCGACCACCGCGCTGGCATCGGACGAGAGCAAGGCGGGCATCAATGGGGTCTCCTCGTTGGGATTTCGGCTGCTGCAGGAACTCAAGGGACCGAACCCTCTGGTCTCTCCCCTGAGCGTCCACACGGCTCTGGCAATGACGCTCAACGGAGCGGACGGCGAGACCGCCTCGCAGATGCGCGCGGTGCTGGGGGGAGACTCGCTCACGCCGGCGCAGCTGAACGCCCTCCACTCGCAGCTCCGGCGGCTCCTGGCCAACGTGGAGCTGACGGGATCGCTGAAGGGTTCGAACGCCCTTTGGGTTCGCCAGGGGATCAAGCTCCAGCCGGGATTCCGAGAGCCGGTTCAGTCGTTCTTCAACGCCAAGCTGTCCGAACTGGACTTTGCGAGCCCCCAGGCTCCGAAGACGATCAACGACTGGGTGAAGGCAAACACTGAAGGCATGATCCCCACCCTCGTCGAGGAACTGCAGCCCAGCGAGGCGATGCTCCTGACCAATGCCCTCTATTTCAAGGCCCGGTGGCAGGACCCCTTTGAGCCCGAGGCGACGAAGCCCATGCCCTTCACCCCGGCTGGACCCAAGGACGCCGAGCCGGTGACGGTTCCGATGATGAGCCAGACCGACACCTACGCATACGGCGAGAAGGACGGACGCCAGATTCTGATCAAGCCCTACCTGGGAGGCGGGCTGGAGATGGTCTTTGTCCTGGAGCCTGCGCAGAAGCAGGAAGGGGCCTCGGCGCTGGATGCAGCCGCCTGGCGGGAGCTGATCGCCTCGGTCGGCACCCACCAGGTCGATGTCCGGATTCCTCGGTTCAAGGCCGGCATGAGCCAGGATGTCAAGTCGGCTCTTGCCGCACTCGGCATGGCCCAGGCCTTTGAGATGGGCAAGGCCGACTTCAGCCGGATGTTCGAGGTCGCTCCCGGCACCCCGGTGGCGATCTCCCGAGTGATCCACCAGACTCTGATCGAAGTGAACGAAGAGGGGGCGGAGGCGGCCGCGGCGACGGGGATCGGAATGGAGGTCGGTTCCGCGCCGATGCCCGAGGAGCCGAAGAAGTTCCACGCCGACCGCCCGTTCTTCTATGCGATCCGCGAGCCTCAGACCGGCCTGCTGCTGTTTCTGGGCCGCCTGGATCGGCCGTGACGGGCGGAGTCAGTCCCGCCACCGGAAGCGGCTGAAGACGGCGGCGTGGTCGGAAGGCCAGCGGGGAACCGCCTGGTCGACCATCCTCGACTCCACGGCCTCCAGTCGGTCTCCCTTCCAGAAGGTGAAGTCGATCCGGTCCTGGATCTGCTCGGGGAACCGAGGGCTCCAGGTTCGATCCTTCATGCGGTCGATCACCGGATTGCACACCCGATAGGAATCCTGGTAGCCGCCGGACTCCATGATCTTGGTCACCGGCCAGGCGACGGGCTCCCCGTAGATCGGCCGGGCGGATTCCACGTAGTCCAGGTGCGAGTTGCTGTTGAAGTCGCCGGCAACGATGACCGGGATCGGCCCCTCGTCTTTCAGCTTCTCGGCGATCTCATCGACGATGGCCTGAACCTCGACCTTGCGGCTGTCTCCGTCCTTCGCCAGGAGATCCGCGACGCTCCGGCCGTCTCTAGAGCGAGGATCGGTCCAGATGTCGTCCACGTAATGGATCCAGACGGAGTAGAGCGCGAACCGGCGGCCGCTTGGATGCCGGATGATCGCCCCGACGCAGTGGAACGGCTTGTAGACCGAGACGTCCTTTTCGATCGGCCAGCGGCTGAAGATGGAAACGTTCGTGCCTCGGGGCAGGAAATGGAACCCGAGTCCGGCGGCAAAGACCTCGCCGCTGCCGTAGGTCTCGACCATGGCCACGACATCGACCTCCTCGCGCCGGATCACGTCGATGATGCTCTGCTGTCGCCGGCGCTTGTCCTCGGGGTCGGCCGCGTCCATCGCCTGGTCGCCGCCCCGCCAGACGTTCCAGTTGAGCACCCGAATCTCCTGGGTCGAAGGGGCGATGACGGCGGCAGCCAGGAGCATCCCGAGCATGGACTGACGCTACCACGGGAATGTTAAGGCCGCCGCCTACCGAGTTCCAGCCTGCTTGGCCGACCAGTCATCGCTTTGGATCATGAAGACCTTCGTTGCCGGACTGAAGAGCCAGGCTCTCGCTTCCGGAATCTGCCGGAGGTGGGCGTCGAAGAAGGCGGTGGAGAGGGCGGTCATGGCCTTGTGGACCCTCGGGCTTCTCGGCGCGACTCCGGCCCGGCCGGCATCGGTGAAGGCGCCGTGGTCGGCTCCGTCGAAGACGATCTGGTAGCGGTCGATCGTCTCCGGCAGAGCGGGGAAGACGGTCAGGCGGCTTGCCACGGTCTCGCCCCCGATCGGGGAGACGTCTTCGGTTCCGGTCATCAGCATCCAGGGAACCTTGACTCCGCCAAAGTTCCGCTTCGGGTCTCCGTTGCCGGGCGATGGGCTGAGGATCAGGGCGGCATCGATCCGGTCGTCTGTTGCCGAGGCCAGGCGACCCGCCGACTGCCCCGTCATCCCCTGGGCCGTCCGAGCCCCGAACGAGTGGCCTCCGATTCCGACCCGGGTCAGGTCGAGGCGGGCGCCCAGTTCGTCTCCCCCAAGATCGCCCCACGAGCCGTTCCAGCCGGCCAAGGCATCCAGGGTCGTCCTCACGTCCTGAAAGCGGAGCGCGAGGTTGGCTCCACTGGCGGCTCGGCGCATGGCGGGCATCACCTCGCGCATCGGAAGGCCCTTCCACACCGACTCATCGCTGCCCGGGTGCTGCATGAAGACGGCGACGTAGCCTCGCCTGGCCCAATGCTCGCCCAGGAAGGAGTTCAGCCGATTGGTGCCCCCAAGCCCGTGGCTGAAGAGGATGACCGGGAGCCCTGGCGCCTGTCCTCGATGCCTCTCTGCAGGGGGGATGAAGTAGATGCGGAGCGGCACCTTGCGGTCCGACCCTTTTGCCCGGGCATCCCGCTCCAAGATCGTGACCGGGATCGTTGTGGACTCCATGGGGTCGTACCGGGCCTGGAGGGATGACCCGGCGAGAGCGGCAAAGAGAAGCGGAACGGCCATCA
>JAKRSE010000319.1 GCA_022402505.1 Fimbriimonadaceae bacterium
GAACGCGACCCGGGTCGTGGTCCTCGCCCCGAACGGTCAGGGCAATCAGTCGATGCTGGACGAGGTCTATCCCAGCGCCGACACCCTGCCGGGCGGCGGCAAGGACCCCTCCCTGATGATCAGCGTCCACACCTACGATCCGTGGAGCTTTTGCGGCCAAACCGGTTCAAATGCCGCATTTCCTGGCACTCAGGCGATCATCGACCCGATCCGGGCTGTGGCCGCCCATGGCCGCCGGATTGGGGTCCCCGTGAACTACGGCGAGTTCGGAGTCGGTCGCGACGGCAGGCAGGCCGAGCGGGACACCGACCTGGTCCGCGGCTACTACCGGACCGTGAGGCAGACTGCCCTGGCCGAGGGGATGTCGATCACTCCCTGGGACGACCGAGGCTGGTTCGGACTCACCCGGCTCCTGCCGGACGGCCGGGCCGAGTTCGTCTTCGACATCGTGCCGTCGATGATGCGGCCCTGAAGGCCCTGCGCTCGGCCGGTACACTGAAATCGTCCGCGTGGGGGCTTAGCTCAGTGGGAGAGCGCCTGCTTTGCAAGCAGGATGTCAGGGGTTCGAATCCCCTAGCCTCCACCACTTTCCAGGTCCGAAGGCTCGGCGAGTTGGAGGCAGGCGTCGGGGATCCAGCCGGTTCGTCCGTCCTCGTGGGTCGCCAGCACGAATCCGCTTTCGCTGCAGTGCAGGGCCACCCGATCACCCGGCTTCACCGTGAGTTCCAGGGCGGAGAAGTCCCGGATGATCCTGGGTTCGCCGAGCCGATCTTCCAGCCAGGAATCCGGCACCCATCCCTGACGACCATCGGGTCCCGTACACCACGACCAACCGACGAAGTCGGTCTCCTGAGTCCGCTCGAGGTCCACGATGACTCGATCCCCAAGCCGCAGGGCGATCGGGTCTTCGTAGGGCCGCACATAGGGCCGAATCACAACGGCAAAGGTTTCGGGTGAAAACGTGATCAGCATGGGTGGAATCCTGCGGTTTTGTTCAGGACTGGGGCTGATGAGAGTCCTTGAAGATTCAACCGGCGGGCGGCCCGCCCGAGTTCCCTATGCACCTGAGACATTCACGGCGTTCAGCGCCGCTTCGAGGCTTTGGGAGACGAAGGCTTCGGCCCCTTGGACCGAACGCTTCAGACAGGGGTTCAGGTCGGTGCGCTCGTCGGGGTGGAATCGGCCGAGGACGTGGTCCACGGTGGCGTCGCCGGGGCGGCCGATCCCGATCTTGATCCGAGCATAGTCCTCCGTCCCCAGCGAGGCGATCAGGGATTTGTGGCCGTTGTGCCCGCCGCTGCTCCCCTTCGGCTTCATCCGGACCCTCCCGACGGGGAGGTCGAGGTCGTCGGTGATGACCAGGAGACGGTCGGGCGTCAGCGAGTGCTCCCGAAGGATCGGCGCGACCGACCGGCCGCTGAGGTTCATGAAGGTGAGCGGCTTGACGAGCACGACGGTCTCGCCCGCGATCCGCCCGATGCCGATCAAGGCCTGATGCTTGGTGGTCCGCACCGCGATGCCGTGCTTTTCCCCCAGCATGTCGATCACTTCGAAGCCCACGTTGTGGCGGGTCCCCCGATACTGAGCCCCAGGGTTGCCGAGCCCGACGATGCAGACGGTCGGAGGCGGCAGAGGCTCGCGAGCCTTCTTGAACCACTTCATTCAGGAAGGCCCTCCACCATCTGCTTCAGCTCCTGGAGTCGTTCCAGCCGAGGGTGCCTCTCCGCCAGCCGGCGGATCGCCCGAACCTCTTCGCGCCGCCAGGGGAAGGGCGGCTGCAGGGGGCGCGACTCCAGCTCCTGCAGATGCCGGGCCGCCTCGACCTCCATCCGCGAGCGCTCGGCCAGCAGCCAGGCATAGAGCACCCGGACCAGGCCGATCTCTTCGTGGCGGAGCAGCTCATCCATCAGCAGGCCGGCCTCACGGTAGGCGCCGGCCCGAAGCAGCTCGGCGACGCATTCCAGACCGGCGTCGGGATTCTTGGCGAGGGGGGCGACGGCCGGATTCGGTTCGCGGCCCTGGAGAGCCCCCTGCTGCAGGAAGGCCTCGGCCCGAAGCAGCGGCTCCATCGGGGTCAGAAAGTGGGCGTTCAGCAGCTCCGGCCGATCTTCGCGGCCTTCCAGGCGGGCGATCCAGGCCTTCATCCACCAGGCGAGCGCATCCTCGGCGTTCTGGCCCAGCGCGTCCTCCAAGGCAGCCTCGGCTTCCGCTCGATCCTCCCTGGCCAGGGCGAGCCGGGCTCGGGCGATCTGACATGCCGGGTTCAGCGGAGGCGAGGGGGAGGCCGGTGCGCTGCCCGAGGCAAGAGCCTCCAGAGCCTCCGCTTCGACCCCGGTCTTGGCAAGCAGAGCCATGCGCAGAGCCGACTCGCCCGGCGGTTCGACGGGGCGCTCTTCGGGTTGGAGGTCGATCCAGTCAAGATCGTCCAGCCGCAGCCGCTGCAGGGGCGGAAGCGTCTCCAGGTCCGCGGCGAAGATCGACTCGGGATTCAGGTCCACCTCGGCGGCGAACTCGTCGTCGGATGCCGCCAATGTCAGGACCGAATCGAGCCTGCGTTCGGCCGCCTGGATCAGCAGACGCCGTTCGGTTCGGCCGACGCCGATCTCCCGGCCCAAAAAACTTGGCTCTTCCAACGAAGAAAAGGGGGTCAGTCGCACCGACCAGGATGCCGTTTCTCGCGAAAAGAGCGGGCCGGCGGCCCGGGCTCGCGGGTCGTGGCTCAGGAAGCCGCCCTCCGCACTCCAGGCGCCCCACGCGCTTGAATCCAGCCGCATCCCGACGCCGTCCGTGCTCCAGAAGGCGGTCGATCCGTCCGCTTGCATCCAAAGCCGGCCCGGCCCGGCGAAGATCCGCAGTCCGTCCCCGACCGGGTTGGCCGTCAGAGCCCGGTTGAACAGGCGCATCTCGAACAGGATTTCGGCCCTGTCCGGAGGCATGGTCCAGGCGGCGTGGAAGGAGGCTTCAGTCCCCGGAATCAGGGCGTGGAGAAAGACGGCTCCGGCCGACTCCTCGTCTTCGGGCTCCTGCAGGCGATGATCGACTCGGGCCAGGGAGACGAGCCCTCCGGCCGGCCAGGGCACGATCCCGGCGGGCAGCTCCAGACCCCGGTCCCCGGTCGTGGCGAGAGGAGGATCGGCGCGGAAGGGGAGGATGTCCCGCCCCGTGCGGCGATCGGTGAACCGGATCAGGCGGCCTCCGAGGTCCAGGAGAATCTCGGCCCGCAGGAACGGGTTTTGAATCACCACCGTCCGGAGCGACCGAGGGGTCGGCGATCCTTCCGCCCGGAGCCTGGGCAGCGGATGGCACGGCTCCCGACGTCCCAAGGTCAGGGGAACGGGAGCGGCGCCTGGAAGCGTCAAATCGATCAGGTCTTCAAAGAGTTCCAGGGCCATCCCTCGCTCCTACGCAGTCCGGTTCGATCCATGCAAAAACGTCCTGCAACACGGAAATCGGGTTCCAATCTGTGGAAGACGGCCGGGCTGATCCTGGCCTTCGTCCTCACCTGCACGGGGATCGGTGCGCTGATGTACATGGTGGTCGCTCCCAGCGTGATGTCGTTGGGGCCGGCCCCCGGAACTCGGCCCGCCGGGCAGACGGAATCGCCGGATGCTCCGCCCCCCACCTCTGAAGGCGTGGCCGCCGGCGATTCGGCGTCGCCCGCCGACCCGTCGGAACAGGCCGAGACGCCGTCCAAGTCCAAGCTCACGGTCCTGGACGAGGACATGAGAAGCGGACGGTTTCGCCGGGCCACGGTGGAGACCATCTCCCCGGGACGCGATGCGGGCGAGACTCCGTCCCTGACTCCTGATCCGCAGGAGGAGCCATCGGAGACTCCGGAGGAGACGCCGATCATCGACCCCGAGATTCCGCAGGAAGAGTAGAGATGGCGACCCTTTTCACCAAGATCATCCGGGGCGAGATCCCGGGCGACATCGTCTGGCAGGATGAGCACTGCGTCGCCTTTCGCGACATCACCCCCCAGGCGCCCGTTCATGTTCTGATCGTGCCTCGGACCGAGATTCCCGGCGTGGCGGATGTCCCGGAGACGGGGGATCATCAGCACCTCTTTCGGGCCGCCCGCCTTGTCGCCGAAGCCCTCGGGGTCTCCGAGTACCGTCTGGTCGTGAACCAGGGCGAGGCGGCGGGCCAGACGGTCCCCCATCTCCACGTCCACCTGCTTGCAGGTCGCGACTTCACTTGGCCGCCGGGATAGCGGCTTGGGCCTGACTCAGGGCGACGGGGCCCGGACACTGAGGATCCAGACAGACCCGGAGGCCCGAGCCCCGTCACCATGCCACCCTCCCTGCCTGGCTCTCTCGCCAGCCGTGGTCGGGCCCGGTCAGATCACCAGGGGAGAGTCTCGCCCTTGTGGGTGAAGCTGCCGCTGGGGCCTTCGGGGCCGAGGCCGGCGGCCCAGAGCGTGGAATCCACCCCTTCCGCGACTTCGGTGGGTGCCTGGGGCCCGCCCATCTCCGTCTTGATCCAGCCCGGATGGATGGCGTTGACCTTGATCGAGGTGCCGGCCAGAGCCGCTGCCAGATGGACCGTGTAGGAGTTCAGGGCGGTCTTGGAGGCGTTGTAGGCCGGGGTGTGCTTCCAGCCGTAGATCGGGGAGCCGGGGTCGGCGTGGAGTCCGGTGCTCGCCAGGATGCTGGACACCATGACGATCCGGCCGGCCTCGCTCTTCTCCAGCAGGGGGAGGGCAGCCTGGGTGAGATCGATCACCGCGAAGAGGTTCACTTCGAAGGCCTCTCGGTAGAGGTCCGCGCCCGCGTCCAGAACGCCTGAGCCCGTCTCCGGCATCACGCCCGCGTTGTTCACCAGAATGTCCAGCCGGCCATAACGGTCTCGGACATGGTTCACCGCAGCCTGGATGGAGGCCGGCGAGGCCATGTCCAGAGCGACGACCTCGACCCGTTCCGCCGCCTCGCCCAGTTCCGCCCGAGCGGCCTCTCCCCGTTCCACGCTCCGGGAGCCCATCAGAACCTGAACTCCTTCGGCGGCCAGTCGGCGAACGGTCTCCAGGCCGATTCCTCGGTTTCCGCCCGTCACCAATGCGATCTTCATCATCATCGTTGCCTACGCCCGCCGTGCCGTCCGTCCGGGACTTCTTGAGGCGTGTTGCCTACCATCGCCGGCGGGCGTCGTATGTCCATAAGGTCGCGGCGGCAGAAGGGTCGAAGCGACGCCCGTCGTCATGCCTTCCCTGCTGGAACTCATCGTCCTCGCCGCGTTCGGCCTGGGCCTTGTTGTGCCCGCCTGGTGGAGATCGCTCGGCAAACGAGGGTCAGCCTGGACGGCCGTCGTTCCCGGAGGGCTTTTTGTCTGGCTTGCGGCCATGGGGCCGGGGGAGCAGACCTCCTTCCGGCCCTGGGCGCCCGACCTGGGAGCCGAACTCGCCTTCCGCTTGGATCCCCTCAGCTGGATCTTCTGCCTGCTCATCACCGGCATCGGGGCTCTGGTCTTTCTTTATGCCTCGGGCTACTTCGGCGACGACCCGGCGACCGGGCGGTTCCTGAGCACCCTTGCCTGCTTCATGGGAGCGATGCTCGGGCTGGCCCTGGCCGACAACGCCATCCTGCTCTTCGTCTTCTGGGAGCTGACCAGCATCACGAGCTTCCTGCTCATCGGGTTCAAGTCGGCCAAGGAGAAGGCGAGGAAGGCGGCGATCCAGGCGCTCTTCGTCACCGGAGCGGGCGGGCTCGCCATGCTGGCCGGACTGGTCTGGCTGGGTCTGGAATCGGGCACCTTCCGCCTCTCCGAGATGCCCGCGCTCCCGGCGGCCTCGGCCGGAGCGGTGCCGATTCTGCTGCTCGTCGCCCTGGGCGCATTCACCAAGAGCGCCCAGTTTCCGTTCCATTTCTGGCTCCCCGGAGCGATGGAGGCCCCCACGCCGGTCTCCAGCTATCTCCACTCGGCGACGATGGTGAAGGCGGGTGTCTTCCTTCTGGCTCGGCTCAATCCTCAGCTGGGCGAGCTCCCCCTCTGGACCCCTCTGCTGGCAACGGCAGGGGCGCTCACCCTCTTGACCGGAGGCCTTCTGAGTCTGCGGGCGACCGACCTCAAGCAGATTCTCGCCTACTCGACCGTGGCCGGGCTCGGAGCCTTGGTGCTCGCTCTGGGTGTGGGAGGGGAGTCGGGGGCCAAGGCCTTCGCCGCCTTCCTGGTGGCCCACGCGCTCTACAAAGGGTGCCTCTTCATGGCCGCGGGCTCGGTGGACCACGAGGCGGGCTCGCGGGACGTGCGGGAACTGGGAGGGCTGGCTCGGCTGATGCCCTGGACGGCCGCCGGAGCCGGGCTCGGGATGCTCAGCATGGCGGGGCTCATTCCTTTCCTCGGATTCGTCGGCAAGGAGTATCTCATCGGGGCCGCGCTGAAGGCCCCCTGGACCCTGCCGGCGGTGATCGTCGGAGCGGCCACCGCGGGCTGGGCGGGATTCCAGACGGCGATCCGGCCCTTCCATATGGGATCGACTCCGGAAGCGGGCCATGAAGCGCCCTGGTCGATGCGGGTCGGGCCGTTGGTTTTGGGTGGTTTGGCTCTCGCCCTTGGCCTGTTGCTCCCCGTGATGGATGCGGCCCGGTTGAACGATGTCGGCGCCGCCGTCTGGGCATCGGGCGATACTCCCCAGATCAAGCTCTGGGCCGGGATCAACGCCGAACTCATGATCAGCCTGGCCTCACTCGCCCTGGGGATCATCCTGTTCGTCACCTGGCCTCGCTGGCAGCAGGCGGTGGTCGAGAGGGCCGACCGGGTCAAGTTCGGCCCCGCCGAGGGCTGCCGGGCATTGCTGGAGGTGATGCCGAAGCTGGCGGGCTTTGCCGCCGCTCCCTTCCAGCAGGGGCGGCTCCGAATCGACCTTCTGGTCGTGGTCCTCACGGCCACGCTGCTGCCCGCGATCGCCCTGCTCCGGCACGGCGGCCTCTCGGGCGATCTCGAGCTGACCATGCCGCTGATCCATGAGGTCATGGTGGTGGCGGCGGCGGTGATCGGGGCGATCCTGAGCAGCGCCACCCAGTCGCGGCTGGCGGCCATCGCCTTTCTGGGGGTCAGCGGGTTCTCGACCGCCCTCCTCTTCGCCTTCTTCGGCGCTCCCGACCTGGCGGTCACGCAGCTGCTGGTCGAGACCCTGGCGGTGGTCTTCTTCGTCCTCGTTTTCAGCAAGCTCCCGAGATTTGCGGCTCTGGGCAGTCGTTGGGTCAAGCTGAGGGATGCGGCCATCGCCTCCGCCTTCGGCCTGGTGATGACGGCCCTCGTCCTCGCCGTGCTCTCGGCAGACCCCATGACGCCCGTTTCGGCCCAGCATCTCGCCCTGAGCGTGCCGGAGGCCAAGGGCGCGAACGTCGTCAACACGATCCTCGTCGATTTCCGCGCCTTGGACACCTTGGGCGAGATCACCGTGCTGGTCCTTGCGGCCCTGGGAGTCTTCTCCCTGCTTCGCATGGACCGTGAAGAGGCGGAGGCGGCGGCATGAGGTCGATCCTGCTGGCCAAGCTCGCCGAGCTGCTGGTCCCCATCCTGTTGCTGTTCAGCTTTTTCCTGCTTCTTCGGGGGCACGACCTCCCCGGGGGCGGGTTCATCGGCGGGCTGGTGGCCTCGGCGGCGATCATCCTGTTGGGCCTCAGCTCCGGTCCGTCGGCCGTCCGGCAGGCCATGAAGCGTCCGCCCCACCTGCTCCTGGGCTGGGGAATCCTCATCGCTCTGGCGAGCGGGCTGCCCGCCCTCGCCTTCGGCCTGCCATTCATGACCGGACTCTGGTCCACCATCCCGACTCCGATCGGCGAATTCAAGCTCGGCACGCCCCTCATCTTCGACCTGGGCGTCTTCGTCGTGGTCGTGGGAGTCGTCGTCACCATCTACCTGGAGATGAGGAGCGCCTGATGGAACTGCTTCTCGCCGTCGGGATCGGAGCTCTCTTTGCCGTGGGCTTCTACATGCTGCTCCGCCGATCGGTGGTTCGGCTGCTGCTCTCGTTCGTCTGCCTCAGCCTGGCGGCGAACCTGACGATCTTTACCTCCATCGGCCTTCAGCGAGGGCGGGCGGCCCTGGCTCGGGCGGGCGAGGCGGCTCCGGAAGGTCCGGTGGCCGATCCCCTGGCTCAGGCCCTGATCCTCACCGCCATCGTCATCAGCTTCGGAGTCCTCGCCTTTGCGATGGTGCTGGTCAAGCGGCTCTATATGGTTCACGGCACCGAAGACCTGGACTTGATGGAACCGCATGGCGACTCGCCTGAGGAGGGATCCGGCCGATGAACGTCATCCTGCCGATCGCGGCTCCCCTCTTCTTCGCGGCGGCGATGACCGCATTCACCCGCAAGGAGCAGGTCCAGCGGCTTGGCGCCCTGCTGGCGGCGGTGATCCATCTCGGGGTCTCGGCCAACCTCTTCATTCAGGTCTGGCGGTACGGCGCTCAGACCGCCTTTCTCGGCGACTGGCCGGCGCCCTATGGCATCGTGCTGGTGGCCGACACCTTCGGGGCCACCATGAACCTGGTGGGGAGCCT
>JAKRSE010000320.1 GCA_022402505.1 Fimbriimonadaceae bacterium
GAGCTGCGTGTCCCAGACCTCCTGGGCCCGGATGGTCCGCGTGAAGCGCCCCAGGGCCGCGCTGCCTGCGGCGACGTTGTCCAGGGCCAGATTCACTCGGGCGATATGCTGATCCTCGCCGGGGTACCAAACGGGCAGGGGATCGGTCTGCTGCACCCAGAACAGCGGGGCCTGAGGGTTGGAGCGGAAAATGGCGTCGGCGACCCGGTTGAACTGGGCTTCCAGCTCTTCGACCGTCTTGCCCTCCTCGGTTTTCCGTCCAACATCAACCACGAAGATGTCCGCCGAGCCGGGTGCGGTCCAGTCATTGAGGCCGCCATAGGGGACCCCTTCCCGTTCGATGCCGGCGAAGAGGCTGTCGATCCCCTGACCCCCGTACCCGTTGTGGGCCGGGTTCAGCATCCCGTCCGAGTTGTTCTGGTTCGCCCCGACGAAAGAGAAGTTCCATCCGGCGTCCAGGAGTCGGTCTTCGACGATCTTGCGGTAGCCGCCCTTCCATCCGAGGGTGGCGGAATCGTGCCCCTCGACGAAGCTGTGGCCGATGAACATGACGCGCCCCATCTCCTTCTCGACGCTCGAACCGCCGGGGCTCGCGAGGACCGACGACGCGGCCAAGAGGCAGGCCAAGACGGCCAGGCCGGCGAGCGCATGGCGCACGAACTTCACGGAGGCGACTTCCTGCAAGATTCGGACCATGCGGCGGGTCGGCTGGGGATCAGGAATCTGGACAAATCCGGAAGTGATGGCCTGTATGACCGCCGTCATATCAGTCAAGTCACCGTCATGCGATAACGGACTTGGGGACGCCTCGACCATCGGCGAAGGTCGTCGGCCGGGGCGGCTCAAGGAAACAGGACGCGATGTCGTTGTGGTCGATTCTCAGTCTGTCCTCATCGCCCCGCCCGCTTCGGCTGGCGGCGCTCGCCTCGGCGGGTGTGCTGGTGGGGACCGGGTTCTATGTGGCGCGGATCAGCCGTGCCACCAGCTACCTGTCGGATGATCCGAAGACCTGCATCAACTGCCATGTGATGAAGCCCTACTATGCGTCGTGGCAGCACAGCAGCCACGGCCGGGTGGCGAGCTGCAACGACTGTCACGTGCCGCATGATTCGACGGTGAAGAAGTACGCCTTCAAGGCGAAGGATGGGCTTCGACACTCGACGATCTTCACCCTCCGGCGCGAGCCGCAGGTGCTGCGGGCGACGGAGGAGGCGAAGAAGGTCATCCAGGCCAACTGCCTCCGCTGTCACGGTTCGGTGGTCTCCGAGGTGAAGGGTCTGGTCGGTCACGATGCCGACCGGAGCTGCATCGAGTGCCACCGGGAGGTCCCGCACGGTCGGACGCAGAGTCTGAGCAGCAATCCCAATGCACTGGTTCCGGATCTTCCGGCGGCCGGCGCGTCCTGGTTCCGCGATCCCCAAACAACCGCCCCAGAAGGCAAGGACTCACAGGAATGACGAAGAACGAATCGCCCAAGCCGCGCTCCGGCGCAGCCACCGGCTGGATGGTCTTGATCGGTTCGGCGGTCGGGGTGTTCGCCCTCGGCCTGCTGGCCACGACGATCATGGAACGACGGACGGAGGAGGCCCTCGGCCGTCTGACGGTGACCAATCCGGTCGACCAATTCGAGAGCGACAACGCCAAGTGGGGAGACAACTTCCCCCGCCAGTACGATTCCTGGAAGGCGACCGAGCAGATGGTGGCCTCCACCAAGTACGGCGGGAGCAAGGAGAGCGATCACTTGGCCTCGAATCCGAACCTCGTGATGCTCTTTGCCGGCTACCCCTTCGCCAAAGACTACAACTCGCCTCGCGGCCACCGGTACGCCGTGGAAGACGTGAAGAACACCGGGCGGCGAAGCGACAAGACTCCGGCGACCTGCTGGACCTGCAAGAGCCCCGACGTTCCCCGGGTCATGAACCGCGACGGCGTGGACGAATACTACGCCCACAAGTTCGACCACTATCTGGAGGACATCAACCATTCGATCGGATGCGCCGACTGTCACGACAGCAAGACGATGAAGCTCCAGATCAGCCGCCCCGCGCTGAAGGAGGCCTTGGTGGCCCAGGGCAAGGACCTGGCGAAGATCACGCACCAGGAGATGCGCTCGCTGGTCTGCGCCCAGTGCCATGTGGAGTACTACTTCAAGGGCAAGAAGGAACAGAAGCTGACCTTCCCGTGGGATTACGGCACCACGGCCGAGGCGATGGAGAAGTACTACGAGGAGTCCGGCCACACCGACTGGACCCACGCCATCTCCGGTGCGAAGATGGTCAAGATGCAGCACCCGGACTACGAGATGTACATGGAAGGCATCCATGCGGCCCGGGGCGTCAGCTGCGCCGACTGCCATATGCCCTACAAGACCGAGGGCGGAGTCAAGTTCACCGACCACCAGATTCAGAGCCCGCTGCTGAACGTGGCGAACAGCTGCCAGGTCTGCCACCGGTGGGATGAGAAGCAGGTCAAGGACCGCATCTTCGGAATGCAGGACAAGCACAAGGAGGTCATGCACCGTGCGGAGAAGAGCCTGATCGCCCTGCACTTCGAGATCGGCGACGCCGCTTCCAAGGGAGCGACCGACGCCCAGCTGGAACAGGTGCGCAAGCAGGTGAGTTTGGCTCAGATGTACTGGGACTACGTGAGCGCCAACAACGGCATGGGCTTCCACGCTCCTCAGGAGAGCGCCCGGGTGCTGGCCAAGGCGAACGACATCGCCATGGAGGCTCGCCTGGCGGTTCAGCAGATCCGGATGGGCATGGGGCTGACGGCCGCCGTCGTTCTGCCCGACTTCTCGACCAAGGAGAAGGCTCAGAGCACCATCAAGCCCTACGTGGATGCCGCCGCCGCGAAGGCCAAGGCCGCCGAGGCCAAGAAGACGGCCGAAGCCCAGCCCGCCGCCCAGCCCAAGGAAGTCGCCCGCCGCTGACCGCCCTCCGGCCCGCCCGCCGCTTCGGGCGGGGGAGGGCCGTCGCGCGGCGGCCCCGGGCCCAGGCAGGGCCCGATTCAACCGGGCCTTGGTAGCATGGCGCGATGCTTCAGAGCTTTCCGCTCACCTCGGGCTGGACCGTGCGCCGGGCCGATCGCAATCCGATCCGAAACGGCAACCGCATGGCGATGCCGGAGATTGCAGCGACCGTTCCCGGCCATGTCCATGTGGACCTGATGGCGGCGGGAATCCTGGCCGACCCCTTCCACCGGATGCAGGAGATGGGCGCCGCGTGGGTGGATGACGCGGACTGGCTCTACGCATTGGACTTCGATCGGCACGAGCTGCCCGGCGGCCGCCTATTGCTCCGGTTCGACGGTCTGGACACGGTCGGTGAAATCCGGTTGAACGGCGAGCTGTTGGCCGAATTCGACAACATGTTCGTGCCGCTGGAGTTCGACGTGAAGGATCGACTGGCGGACAAGAACCGGCTGGAGGTCCTCTTCCGCGCGGTGGAGAAGGTGGGCCAGGCTCGGCGGGAGGCCTACTTCGAGCGGCACGGCCTGCCCGAGACCACCGAAAACTTCGAGCCCCGCACCTTCGTCCGCAAGGCGCAGTACATGTTCGGCTGGGATTGGGGGCCGGTCCTCCTCTCCTGCGGCATCTGGAAGCCGGTCAGCCTGATCGCCTTCGACGCCCGCCTGACGAATCTCCGGATCGATCAGTCGATGCATGAAGGCCGGGTCAGGAGGGCGCAGGCGAGGTTCACCACGTCCTGACCGGGCCGGAGGGAACGGCCGTCGGCGCGACGGGCTCGGACTGCGAGCTGGTTGTGGAATCGCCGCAGCTGTGGTGGCCGAACGGCTTGGGAGAGCAGCCGCTGTACACGCTTCGGACCGAGCTTCGGCGCGGCGAGGAGGTTCTGGACTCCGTGGTTCGGCGCATCGGCCTCCGGACGATCGAGCTGGACCAGACGCCGGACGCAGACGGTTCCACGTTCGGCTTCATCGTCAACGGCCACCCGATCTTCGCGGCCGGGAGCAACTGGATCCCCGATCACAGCTTCCCCGGCATTGTCAGCCGCGAGCGGATCTTTGAGCAGGTCGCTCGGGCGAAGGCGACGGGCCACGTCATGCTTCGCATCTGGGGCGGCGGGGTCTACGAGTCGGAGGACTTCTACGACGCCTGCGACGAGATGGGAATCCTCGTCTGGCAGGACTTCCCCTATGCCTGCGCCCACGCCCCCGATGACGAGTCGGACCGGGCGGTGATCCGGGCCGAGGCGGCGGTGAACATCTCCCGGCTCCAGTGGCGGACCTCGCTCGCCATCTGGTGCGGCAACAACGAGAACCACACGATGTTCGATTCGAAGTGGGGCGGGGCGGAGAACTGTCCGGAGCGGCTTCACGGAGCCGTGATCTGGGAGGAGGACCTGCCGGCGGTGGCGGCGGAGCACGATGGAACCCGGGCCTGCATCATCAGCTCGCCCTTCGGCACGCCCGGTCATCACAACGGCGACGACATGGGCGACTGCCACAACTGGCGGGTCTGGCACGGCGGAGCCGAAGGCGGGACCTGGGAGCTCTACGCCGATTCGCACACTCGGTTCTGCAGCGAGTTCGGGTTCTGCTCGGCGCCCTCGCTGCCCCTGCTCGAGAGCGTTCTTGCGCCCGAGGATCATGACCCGCGCTCGAATCCGGTTCGGTGGCACGACAAGTCGCGCAAGGGGTACGAAACCTATCTCGGCTTCGTCGAGCCGCGATTCGGCCCGATCCATACCCTGGAAGACCTGGTCCGGTTCACCCAGATCAATCAGCGGGACGCGATGCGCTTCGCCCTCTCCCACTACCGGACCAACGAGAAGACCCGGGGCGCGCTGATCTGGCAGTTCAACGACTGCTGGCCGGTTCAGTGCTGGTCGATGGTCGATTTCTCCGGCCGCATCAAGCCCGCCGGCGAGGAGATGGCGCGCTGCTTCGCCCCGGCGCTCGCCGCCGTCCTCGTGCGAAACGGCGAAGTCAGCCTGCGGCTGGCCAACGATTCTCGGGAAGAAGCTTCGGGCGACGTGCTGGTGACGGTCTTCGACACCGCCGCCGCCTCGGTCGTGGGCCGCTGGTCGTTCCCCGGTCAGACCCTGGCTCCGGGAGAGCGCCGGACGGTGCGGGAATGGCGTCGCGATGAGCTGGGAGGACCTTCGCTCGTCATGAAGGTGGAGTGGGCTCCGGCTGAATCGCTGGTGATCAGGCTTCAGGATTCGGTGCTCACCGAGCGGCCGCAGCCGGAGCTGACGATCGAACAGGATGCCGAGGGGCGTTCCTTCCTTCGGATCGAGAAGGCGGCTCTGGTGGACGGAATGTTCGTTCGGGACGAGGTTCAGCCGAGCTGTCTTTCCGGGCTCCCCGGCGACGTGATCGAGCTCCGGGGACTGCCGTCGGAGGGAGCCGGGCTTTGGGTGGGCGATCAGGTGATCCAGCTTGCCCCTGGTCGGCGGGGGCGCTGAAGGAGAGCTCGGATCAGCCGCAGTTCATGGATTCTTGCGGGTTGCGTCGGTTTTTCTTGCGGTTCGGTGCTCATTTTTGGGAATTCCGCCGATAGAATTGGTGGATGGAGAGCGGCGCGGATGCGTCAGGCTCCTCCATTGCTGCAGTCGGAGTCACACGCTTGAGCCGCCCCCTGACCAAGGAAGCCACGGATCGCCTGGAGAGCCTTTTGCGGCTGTCCCGGTCCCAGGGGCTGATCCTGGGTCTCACCGGGGCGGCTCTTCGGCTTGAGGCGGACGGCCTGATGGCGGTTCGACTGGATTCCAGCGTGCCGGCCGAAGCCGAGCTGTCCGGCCTTTACGGTCTGGACGCCGGGGACAGCCTTATTCTCTTGCGTCCCGATGGGACCGAGTTCGGCAGCTTTTCTCCGCCGCCGTCGGCTTCGGAAGCCGCCGATCTGGTTGAAATGGTCCGGGATGAGCCGGCGATCCTCGCCTCCGGCGCGCGGTCCGATGCCACGATGACCGACCGCTTGAGGATGCTCCGCCTCTTCATTCTCCAGCGTCGCACGGCCCCGGCGTTGTTGGTGTGGAAGCGGCTGGGACCGGAGGGCTGGCTCTCGCCCGACCACGGCCCTCTGCTCCGCGAGCTGATGGTTCAGAGCCGGGAGCAGGAGACGCTGGAAGATCTGATCCTGGCGATTCTCGCTTCGATGCCTGCCGTTCAGGCGCCGTCGGCCGAAGCCGCCATGACCGCCTTCGGGGTCGTGGATGCGCCGCAAGAGGTTCTGTCCGCCCTCTCGGCCCGGTCCGACGGACGCTGACCCCGGCTCGACGTAGAACTGCGTCGTGAGCGGTTCGGTTCCTCAGGGGGTTGCGGCGGCCCTTGGCGGAGCGGCCCCGCTGGAGCACCAGCTCGAAACATGGCAGGCGATCTCGGAGGGATGGTCGGGCCTGCTCCACTCACCGACCGGGACCGGGAAGACCCTCGCGGTCTGGCTCGGTTTCCTTCAGTCTCACCGGGCTGCTCCCGGGCTCAAGGCGGTCTGGGTGACGCCGCTCCGCAGCCTGGCGGCCGACACCGCCTCCTCGCTTCAGGCCGCCTGCGATGCGATGGAGCTGGGCTGGAGGGTCGAACTTCGGACCGGAGACGTGCCCTCATCGGCCCGGCAGAAGCAGCTGAAGGACACTCCCGACGTTCTGGTGACGACGCCGGAGTCGCTGACCCTGCTCCAGACCCTGCTGGCGGCTCGGGAGTTCTTCTCTTCCGTCCAGCTGGCGGTGGTGGACGAATGGCACGAGTTGCTGGGCTCCAAGCGCGGGGTACAGACCGAACTGGCTGTGGCCCGGCTTCGGCGTCTGCAGCCCGAGGTCCGCGTCTGGGGCCTTTCCGCCACTCTGGGCAACCTCCCGGAGGCGTTGGAGGTGTTGGTGCCCGACGGCTCCGGCCGGCTGATCGCGGGGCGGTCACGCAAGGAGATCGTGGTGGACAGCCTTCTGCCGGAGGTCGTCGAGCGGTTCCCCTGGGCCGGCCACATGGGCGACCGGATGATCCCCCAAGTGGCCAAGGAACTGGACGAGACGGAATCGGCCCTGATCTTCTGCAACACCCGCGCCCAGGCGGAAATCTGGCACCAGGCTCTGGTCCAGTCGGGTCGAGACTGGGCCGACCGGATCGCCCTCCACCACGGCTCGCTGGATGCCGAAGTGCGCGAAAGGGCGGAGCAGGGCCTCAAGCGGGGCGAGCTGCGGGCGGTGGTCTGCACCTCCTCGCTGGACCTGGGGGTCGATTTCAGCCCGGTGGAGAGGGTCTTCCAGATCGGCTCGCCCAAGGGGATCGCCCGGCTGCTGCAGCGGGCGGGCCGCAGCGGCCACCGTCCGGGAGCGGCGAGCCGGGTCACCTGCGTTCCGACCCATGCCTGGGAGCTGATCGACATCGCCGCCGTCCGACTCGGGATCGAGCGGCGGTCGGTGGAGGGGCGGGCTCCGATTCGCGAGCCGTTCGATGTCCTGGTTCAGCACCTGGCGACGTCGGCCCTCGGGCGGGGGTTTGTCGAGGATGAGCTTTTCGCCGAGCTGCGCAGCACCTGGTCGTTTCGCGATCTCAGCCCGGCTCGCTTCGACTGGGCGCTGGACTTCGTGAGCCGGGGCGGCGACACTCTCCGCGCCTACCCGGAGTTCAGGAAGGTCGCCCACAAGGAGGGCCGGTGGATCATGCCGGACCCCGAGACGGCACGTCGGCATCGGGCCGGGATCGGGACGATCGTCGCCGATCTGGCGATGGACGTGCGGCTGATGAGCGGCGGCCGCCTCGGATCGGTCGAAGAGTCGTTCGTGTCTCGCCTGAAGCGGGGCGACCGGTTCACCTTTGCCGGCCGCCTGCTGGAGTTTGTGATGGTGAAGGAGCAGGTCTGCCTGGTGAAGCCGTCCAAGAAGGCGACGGGCCTGGTGCCTCGGTGGGGCGGGGGCCGGCTGCCGCTCAGCTCCAATCTCGCGGAGATGGTGCGCGAGCGACTGGATCAGGCCCGGGAGGGAGAGCTGATCGGGCCCGAGATGGAGGCGGCCGTGCCTCTGCTCCGAGCCCAGATGGAGCGCAGCGCCCTGCCGGCCGCCGACGAGCTGCTGGTCGAGCTTCTGGACGACGATGAAGGGCGGCACCTGTTCCTCTACCCGATGGAAGGCCGCCTGGTCCATGAGGGCTTGGCGGCCCTGCTGGCGGTGAGGCTGAGCCGGGGCCGCAAGGTCAGCTTCTCGCTGGCCTGCAACGACCACGGCCTGGAACTCTTCAGCGCGGGCCGATTCGATGTCGAGGCTGATGAGCTACAGGAAGCCTTTTCGGTTCACCATTTGGTGGAAGACATCTGGCAGAGCCTGAATGAGTCGGAGATGTCCAAGCGGCGGTTTCGGGAGATCGCGCGGGTGGCGGGTCTGATCTTCGTGGGCTTTCCCGGGCAGAAGCGGAGCGGGTAG
>JAKRSE010000321.1 GCA_022402505.1 Fimbriimonadaceae bacterium
TGAATCTGGCCCGGATGGAGCCGACCATCCTGCCTCCGGACGGGGTCTATGCGGGCCGGTGCGAGACTCCCATCGGCCACTTCCGGGCGGCGATCAGCCTGGGGAGCCGCCCGACCGTCGCGGGAGCGGGACGAAGCCTCGAAGCCTTCCTGCTCGACTATCCCGGAGATTCGATCTACGGATCTGCCGTGCGGCTGGAATGGCTTCATCGCCTGAGGCCGGAAGCCCGGTTCGACTCGCTGGACGCCCTGGTTGAACAGATGCATCGGGATGTGGCCGAGGTCAGGCGTCTGGTTCCAGAATGAGGATGTCCAGCCGCCGGGGACCGTGGACGCCCTCCACCCGAATCAACTCGATGTCGCTTGTGGCGCTGGGGCCGCTGATCCAGGTCTGGAGTCCGGCACCCTTCAAGGCGGCGACCGCCTCGGCCACCCCGGCCACGATCTGATCGGTCCGCACCAGGCAGATGTGGTGATCGGGGAGGAGCGTCAGGCTGCGGGTCCCCTGGTCGGGCCCGTGGTCCAGGACGATGGTTCCTGTCTCGGCGATCGCGAGCCGACAGCCGGTCACGGCTGCGGCATAGGTCTCGGCTTCGACAGGCCGGATGCGGCTGCGGACCTCGGCTCCCGGGGGGATGAGGTGGGTGTCGAGGCCGGGTGCGACGGCTGCCCGGCCGGCCCCGATGACCTCGGCCAGACGAGCCGGAGCGTCGGCCTGGCATCCGCGCCAGACTCGGGCTCGGTACTCGGCGGCCTTTTCGGCGAATTCGGCGACGGGGTCGGGGGTCGGCCATGCCCCTGGCTCGTCCTGGCGTGGTCGAGGAGATGAGCCTTCCAGAGCCTCGCGGAGCCGGGCGAGGATCGCATCTCGAGAAGGATTCACCGACTCCGCCTCCACTCTTCACGAAACGATCGGGCCGGCATCTCGGGCAGGTCGCGGCCTTGGAGCCAGCCGGAAAGCGGGCCTGGGAGCAGCGGCGCGAGTCCCCGACCCCTTCTCGCCCATCGGATCGCCGCCTCGAATCGCCTCGGCGAGGCCATCGCCCAGGCGGCCGCCTTGAGTCCGGCCGATTCCGCCGGCTTGACCCCAGCCTTGGCCCGGAGTTCCACCAGGATTCTCGGGATGTCGATCTTGACCGGGCAGACCTCCAGACAGGCTCCGCAGAGGCTGCTGGCGCCGGGAAGCGAGTTGGCTTCGCCGTGCTCCATCCCGAGCAGCTGCGGGGTCAGGATCGCGCCGATCGGCCCCGGATAGACGCTGCCATACGCGTGCCCGCCGGCGCGTTCATAGACCGGGCAGACGTTGAGGCAGGCGGAGCAGCGGATGCATCGCAGGGTCTCCCGGGTGGAGGGGTCGGCCAGGACACGGCTGCGTCCATTGTCCAGCAGGATCAGGTGGAATTCCTGAGGGCCGTCGCCGGGGCGGACTCCGGTCCAGAAGCTGGTGTAGGGGTTCATCCGCTCCGCGGTGCTGGACCGGGGCAGGAGGCGGAGCATCAGCTCGACATCGGACCAGAGCGGGAAGACCTTTTCCACCCCCATCACGGTCGCAAGGACCCGGGGAAGGGTGAGGCACATGCGGCCGTTGCCTTCGCTTTCGACGACGGCGACGGTCCCGGTCTCGGCGACGGCGAAGTTGGCTCCGCTCACCGCCATTTCGGCCGCCAGGAAGGTCCGTCGGAGGTGGAGCCGGGCGGCTTCGGCAAGTTCGGCGGGGTTGTCGGTGGGGAGATCGGCGCCGAGGGTCCGGCGAAACAGCTCCTGAATCTCCCGGCGATTCCGGTGGATGGCGGGCACCAGGATGTGGCTCGGTCGGTCTCCGGCCAGCTGGCAGATCAGCTCGGCCAGGTCGGTTTCGACCGCCGCAATGCCCCGTGAGGCGAGGAAGTCGTTGAGCTCGATCTCGTCGGTGGTCATCGACTTGACCTTGACGACCCGGTTCAGGCCGTAGCCGGCGGCGATGGCGGCAACGATCTCCCGCGCCTCGGCGGCATCCCGGGCCCAGTGAACCCGCCCGCCGGCATCCTGGACCCGCTCTTCCAGCTGGATCAGGAGCTCGGGCAGCCGGGCGTGGGCGTCGTCCTTCATGCGGGCGGCCCGGTCCCGCAGCTCCTGCCAGTCGGGGACTTCATCCTGGGCGCGCTGCCGCTTCCGACGGATGGTCGTGGTGGCGTGGCGGAGGTTCGCCCGCATCTGGCCGTCCGCCAGGGTGAGCTTGACCGCCTTCTCGAATCGGTCCGAGGGGGTGATTCCGCCGCCGCTCAATCGGCCCCTCCCGCCAGGATTTCGGCAAGATGGATCGTCTTGAGCCGCGAGCCTCGGCGAGAGAGTCCTCCAGCGAGGTGCATCAGGCAGCTGGAGTCGGTGCCCGTGATCCATTCCGCTCCGGTCGCTTCCAGGGCGTCGAGCTTGTCGTCCATCATCGCCAGGCTCACGTCGGGGTTCTTGACGCTGAAGGTTCCGCCAAAGCCGCAGCATTGGTCCTCGGACTCGATCTCGAGCAGCTCCAGGCCTCGGACCTGGCGGAGAAGGGCCTTGGGTTGATCCAGCAGTCCAAGCCCCCGGCGTCCGTGGCAGGAGGAATGCCAGGCGACTCGACCCGCAAACTCGGGAGTCCATCCGCGGCCCAGCCCTTGAGCCAGCCGGTGAGTCAGGAACTCGGAGAGCTCGAAGGTCTTCTGGGCGGCGATCCGGCCGGTGTCGCCCGCCAGCTTCGGCCAGAAATGTCGGGCCATGGCAACGCAGCTTCCGCTCGGCGAGACGACCGCTTCGGCCTCGGCGAAGACTTCGGCCATCCGAACGGCCAGGTCGCGGCCGGAGGCCTCGTCGCCGGAGTTCAGGTGCATCTGACCGCAGCACACCTGCCGCTCGTCGAATTCGACCCGGCAGCCGACCGCTTCCAAGACCCGAGCCGTGGCCAGGCCGACCTTGGGAAAGACGGCGTCGTTCAGGCAGGTGACGAAGAGCTGAACCCTCACGGCAGATGCACCACGGGGGCATGATCCCGGGCGATCCGGGCTCGAAGGTCGCCTCCGGGGATCGTTCCCATCGCTTCGGCCTGAACGTGCAGGTTCCCCAGCAGGGTCGCTTCCACCGGTCCCGCCAGAATCCGTCGGCCGGACGCATGGGCCAGAAGCCGCGCCGCCAGGGGAATCTGGGCGGCCCCGCCGACCAGGTGGACCCGGTCGATGGCCTCGCCGGTCACCCGTTGCAATGAGTTCAGGACCTGGGTGGATCGGACGGCCAGGCCTTCCAGGACCGCCCGGGCGATCTTGGCGGGCGAATCCGCTTCGGGGACCAGCCGTCGGACCCGGTCGGGCATGTCGGTGCCCGGCGCGGCCAGGCTCGGGTCGTCCACCGGAACCGGAGGCACGGATTCAGACTCGGCCGCCGCATAGAGCGAGGCGTAGTCGGAATCGCCCCAGGCCCGCATGCACTCCTGGATGATCCAGAGCCCGGTGACGTTGGTGAGCAGGCGGGTCGTCCCCAGCCGGCCGATCTCGTTGGAGAGCCGGGCTTCGTCAGCGGCCGGGCTCAGGACGGGCCCGCTTCGCTCGCGTCCGACCAGAAACCAGGTTCCGCTGGCGATGAAGGCCCAGCCGGAGTCGCCCTCGGCCGGGCAGGCGGCGACCGCCGAGGCTGTGTCATGGCTCGGCGGCAGGACCACCTGGCAGCCCTTGAGTCCGGTACGGGCCTCGATCTCCGGCAGCACCGGACCGAGCACCCGCCCGGGTTCGGCGATCTCGCCGAAGAGGCGGGCCGGGATCCCCAGGCGTTCCATCAGGCCGAGGTTCCAGGTCCGCGAGTTCGGGTCGATCAGCTGGGTGGTGCCGGCGTCGGTGATCTCGTTGACCATCACCCCGCAAAGGCGGTGGTGGATCAGATCGGGGACCATCAGGAACAGCTCGGCCCGCTCGACCGCCTCCGGGTTTCGCACGATCATCGCCGCGAGCTGATGCACCGAGTTGATCTCCATGAATTGGATTCCCGTCTCGGCGTAGAGCTCATCCCGGCCGACTCTCGCGAGGTTTCGGTTCACCCCGACCGCGTGGCCGGTGTCGCGGTAGCAGCTCAGAGCGGTCAGGTTGCCACGAGAATCCACCAGGCCGAAATCGACGCCCCAGGTGTTGACTCCCACGCTCCGGCACGCGCCGGTTTCGGAAGCCTTCTGCAGGCCGACCAGGATCTCTTCCCAGATCCGCTCGAAATCCCATGCCCAGCCTCCTGCCGATTCGACCGGGCCGTTGCGGAAGCGGTGGACGATCCGGACGTCGAGGCCATCCGGCCGGAAGGCGCCGACCGCGACCCTCCCGCCGGAGGCTCCGATGTCCACGGCGATGTGGCGGACGGGTTCAGCGGGCATAGGCGGCGGGGACTCCCCCATCCACGGTCAGCAGGCCGCCGGTCGTCTTGGCCGATCGGGGCCCGGCAAAGAAGCTCACCGCCTCGGCGATGTCCTCCGGCAGGACGTTGACCTTCAGGGTGGTGCGCTTGCGGTAGTGCTCTTCCAGCTCGTCGGGGCGGATTCCGTAGGTGGCGGCCCGCTCCGCCCGCCACTCGCCGTTCCAGATCTGGCTGCCGCTGAGCACGGCATCCGGAAGGACGCAGTTCACCCGGATCCCGGCGGCTCCACCCTCTTCGGCGAGGCAGCGGGCCAGATGCTGTTCGGCGGCCTTGGCGGCACTGTAGGCGGCGGCGTTCTTGCCTGCGGCCAGGGCGTTCTTGCTTGTCACAAAGATCAGACTGCCTCCCGAGCCCTGTTCGCGCAGGATGCGGAAGGCCTCGCGGGCGACCAGGAAGTAACCCGTGGAGAGGATCGCGTGGTTCCGGTTCCACATTTCCAGGCTCGTCTCTTCGATCGGCGCGCTGGAGGCGATTCCGGCGTTGTTCACGACGATGTCCACTCCGCCGTAGGCGAGCACCGTGCGGCGAAAGGCGGCTTGAACCGAGCATTCCTCGGTCACGTTCATTCCCGCCGCCATGCTGCGCCGGAAGCCGGGAATCCTGGCGGCTTCGGCCTCCGCCCCGGCTTCATTCAGGTCGGCGAGGACGACATGGGCGCCGTCGGCGGCGAGTCGGCGGGCGACGGCCGAGCCGATCCCGCCCGCGCCTCCGGTGATGAAGGCGACCCGGCCTTCAAGCTCCCGAGGAGCCGGCTTCAGGCTGAGCTTGTAGAGCTCCAGCGGCCAGTACTCGACGCCGTAGCTCTCGGCCGCGGTGAGCGAGACGAATCCTCCGGTGGAGGAGGCTCCCTTCATGACGACGATCGCCCGGTTGTAGAGCTGGCGGCTGACTTCCGCGCCCATCGCGTCGGGGCCGGCAGTGACCATTCCGACTCCGGGGATCAGCACGACCCGGGGGATCGGATCGAACATCACGTCGCCTTCGGATCGGTTCTCCTCAAAGTAGGCTCGGTAGTCGTCGGCGAATCGGGCGACGCCTTCCTTCAGCTTGGCGGCGAGGGCGGAGGGGCCTTCGGCCGGGGTCCAGTCGATCCAGAGCGGCACCCGCTTGGTGTGGACCAGATGGTCCGGGCAGGCTGCGCCGACCTGGCTCAGCTCGGCGCCCTGCTTCGAGCAGACGAATTCGAGGACCTCCGGCGAGGAATCGACGGAGAGGGTGGGGGATCGCCTCCCGGTCATCGCCCCTCGAAGGCCCGGGAGGATCTCGGTGAGGAGGTCATCCCGCTCCTCTGCTGGGATCGGTTCGACGGTGCGGCCCCCGAACGGCTCCGCCTCGGCATGGGCGTCCAGCCACAGCTGGGCCTCTCCTATGATCTTCAGGGTGCTTTGGTAGCAGGATTCCGAGGTGTCGCCCCAGGTGACCAGGCCGTGGCGGGCCATGACCACGCATTCGATTCCGGGGCTGTTACGCACCGCCGCGCCGATCTGTTGGCTCAGGGTGAAGCCGGGCCGGATGTAGTCCACCCAGGCCGCGCGGTCTCCCCAGATCTCCCGCATGATCTCCTCGCCTCGGGGGCTGCAGGCGATGGCGATGATCGCGTCCGGGTGGGTGTGGTCCACGTGCTTGGCCGGCACGAAGGCATGGAGGAGGGTTTCGATGCTCTGCCGCGGCCGACCGGATTCAAAGGTCGTCCGGTCGAGGTAGGCGATCATCTCCTCGTCGGTCATCGAGGGCCGCTCAAAGAGGGGGTCGATGTCTTCCATCCGCAGGCCGGCGAAGCCCTTCTCGGTGATGTCGGCGATGTCGCTGCCGCTGCCCTTCACCCAAAGGACGGTCTTGCTGCGGCCGAGGTGATCGGTCTCTTCGGCCTTGACGCTGGTGTTGCCTCCGTAGATGTTGACCAGGGTCCGGTCGGAGCCGAGAAGTCGGCTGCGGTAGGCCAGGGAGGCGAGGCCGTCTTCGGCGGGGGCCTCGGAGGGGTTCCAGCGGTTTTCGATGCGGTGGATCGCGGTGTTCATGCGTCGGGGTTTTGGGTCTTGACGGGATAGCCTCCGCCTCCCGTCTGGGTTCCTCGTTCGTCGGCCAGTCGGGCGGCGAGGCCGCTTGCGCGGTGGGTGGAAATCGGGTCTTCGGGGACCTCCATGCGGCGGCGGGCCTCTCGGATGAGCCCCGACACATCGGCCTCAAAGGCCCGCTGCAGGCATCGATGGGCCTCCAGCACGTCGCCTGCGGCCTGGGCGTGGGCCAGGGCGGCCCGATCGATCGAGAGGGCCTTGGCGTAGGCGGTCTGGCAGTTGAGCACGCTCTGGAGCATCGCTTCGATCTTGGGCTCGATGTTGTGGCTCTGGTCGATCATGAAGGCGATGCTCTCGGCCGTCTCCCGGGCGGTGGGGTCCGAGCCGGTCAGCGCCCCGACGATCTCCGAGTAGATGCAGAAGAGCTCGAAGGGGTTGGTCGTCCCGACGATCAGGTCGTCGTCGCCGTAGCGGCGGGCGTTGAAGTGGAATCCGCCCAGCCGTCCCTCGTCCAGCAGGAACGCGACGATGGCTTCGATGTTCGTCCCCTGGGCGTGGTGGCCGAGATCGACGAGGACCTGGGCGTTCGGCCCGGCCTTCTGGCAGTGGAGCACGGACGCGCCCCAATCGAACAGGTCGGTGGCGTAGAAGGCCGGTTCGTAGAACTTGTATTCGACCAGCATCCGGCCGCCTTCGGGCAGATGGCTGTGGATGGTCTGGAGGGCGGCCGCGAGCCTCTGCTTCCTCGCCCGCAGGTCGTCCTGGCCGACGTAGTTCGTGACGTCGGCCAGCCAAAGCGAAAGCTCCTTCGACCCGGTGAGGGTCATGATCCGGCAGCAGTCGAGGACGTGCTCCAGGGCTCGGTCGCGGACCTCGGCGTCCGGGTGGCAGAGGCTGCCCAGCCGATACTCCTCGTCCTGGAAGAGGTTCGGGTTGATGCTGCCGATCCGGATTCCATGCGAGTCGGCGAAATCGCGAAGCTCGGTCCAATCGTCCACCTCATCCCAGGGAATGTGGAGGGCGACGCTGGGGGCGATTCCGCTCAGCCGATGGACCTCGGCGGCGTCGCTGACCTTTTCCCAGACGGTCCGGGCGGCGCCGGGAGCGGCGAAGGTCTTGAACCGGGTGCCGCTGTTTCCATAGCCCCAGCTGGGGGTTTCGATGGCCTGACGGGTCAGGGCTTCGACGATCTGTTCCTGGGTCATCTTCGACGCCTCAACATGGATTCAACCCCAAAACGCACACTGGATTGTGCGATCTTGTGGGAAAATCTCACAGATGGTCCAGAGCGACCCGGGTCCGGAGCTGCGGCGCGAGGCGATTCTGCGCCTGGTGCGGGAGGGGCGGTCTCTGCGGGTGGCCGATCTGGCGGGCGAGCTGGGGGTCCACGAGATGACGATCCGCCGCGATCTGGACCGCCTGGCGGATGAGGGCCTGGTGGAGCGCTTCCACGGAGGGGCTCGGCCGGGGCAGCGGGCGGGCGAGGAGCTTTCGCATCAGGTCCGCCGTGCCCAGGCGGTCGAGGCCAAGCGGCGTCTGGCCGAGCGGGCCCTGGAGTGGATCGAGGACGGCGAGACGATCGGGCTCGATGCCTCGACCACCTGCCTCGAGCTGGCGAGACGGCTGGCGGGTCGGCGGGTGACGGTGGTGACGACGGGCCTGGAGACGGCCCAGGTTCTGGCCGAATCGGGCGTGGGGTTCATCCTGGCCGGCGGGGAGTTCCACGCGCCGGCACGGGCCTTCGTCGGCGGGCTCGTCCTCCAGTCGCTCGATGCACTGAGCCTGGATCGGGTCTTCGTCTCCTGCAAAGGCTATGTTCCCGACGAGGGCCTCTACGACCCCTATCTGCCGGAGGTGGAGGTGAAGGCGAAGATGATCGACCGTTCGGCCTGGTCGGCGGCGCTGATCGATTCCGAAAAGCTCCACCGCCGCGCCCTCTCCCGCATCTGCCGCCCGG
>JAKRSE010000322.1:0-1809 GCA_022402505.1 Fimbriimonadaceae bacterium
TGCGGTCCCTGTCCACTTGGCTGAAGTGGTCGTGGCAAGCGTGGCGGAACAGATCCGGGGCGCGAGGTGATGGAGGAGGATCTCAGGCGCATTGTCCAAGAGATTTCCGACCGCTCGGAACAGCTCCTCAGCGCAACAAGCGACCGCAAGAAGGGAGAGTCCCTCCGCAGTCTGGAGGCGGCTTCGGCCCAACTGGAAAGGCTGATGGCTCGGCTGGACCCTGTTGCCGAGCCCCAAAACGTGTTCGACCCTTCGGCCCCAGCAACCGCAGGCAGGATCGCGGCCCTCGCCCTTGTGGCTCAGCCTGTTTGGGCGATGGACGAGATCGACGAGTTCTACGGCTCTGGGATCTATGCAATCTACTATTCCGGTGGTTTTGGCGCTTACAAGCCCATTGCTGGGACGAATCACCCCATCTACGTCGGGAAATCGGACCCGGAAGATGCAGGCGCGGAGACCCCAAGAGAGCAGGGGCTGAAGCTGTTCGGCCGAATTCGGGAACATTCGAAGAGCATCAAAGCAAGTTCGAATCTCGACATCGCCGACTTTGGTTGCCGCTTCCTCGTGGTGCAGAGCGGCTACCAGTTCGCCGCCGAGAGCCACCTGATCCGGCTCTTCAAACCCATTTGGAATCGGGAAATCCGTGTCGCATATGGGATCGGAAAGCACGGGGACAGTGCATCAACTCGTGCCAACAAGCGCTCTCCCTGGGACACCCTTCATCCAGGGCGCAACTGGGCCGATAAGACCAAGGAAGACCAGCAAGAGTTCGATCAGATACTTGGCCGGATCAGGGAGCACTTCAAGAAGAATCCGCCACGAAAAGGCATCAGTGAGATCGTCCACTCCTTCCTGACTGAGATGCGGCAGTTCTAAGCACACCAGACCCAACCATCACCCGGACCCCTTCGGAAGCATCCGCTTCAGCTTCTTCGGCAGGACCTCCCGAACCACGTCCTCGCAGCCGAGCTTCAGGATCGGCCGTCCCGCCACATGCGTCGCCGCGCCCAGCCCTCGCAGCCGCGTCCAGCCCTCATGGACGTACAGCCCGTAGTGGACGCCGATGAACGCCGTCACCGTGAACTCCGGCGGCCGTGCCGGAAGCATCCCGGCCATCCGCAGATCCCACTCGCTCCATGACTGGTGCCGGCTGGCCGTCATCCAGGTGATCGAATTCTGCAGGGAGCCCGTGTCGTAGACATCCAGGAACTGCCCGTAGTCCGCCGTCCGGGCCACCATGTCCGCCCCGACCGATTCCAGGACCTTCCCGGCCTTCCTCCGAACCGAGGCCAGGAACCTCGCCCGACCCTTGTCGTCCCGGCCGAAATCCGAGGCCAAACCTCAGTCCTCCGGCCGAAGCCGAACCCGAAAGCTCTTCTGCAGCCGGGCCATCCCCGAGCCCGCCTGAGACCAAGGCACGGTCAGGCCGCTCCGATGCTCGCACGAAAGCACCCGCCATCCGCTCACCGGCTGAACCCCGCCCACCAACGGCCGGCAGAGCAGATCCCGAACCGCCTCGATGATCTCTCCGGCCGGGCGCCAGGTGCGGTCGTACACGTCCACCCGGACCTCCACCTCCCGCCGGACCTCCACCAGCCCGGTGACGCTCACCGGACGGTCCGAGACCGCCTGCAGGATCACAATCGGCAGGTCCCCCAGATCGGTCTCGGCCATCGCGACCTCGCAGGCCACATGCGGCATGGCGGTCCGGATCATCCCCCGCATCCACTCCAGGGCCGCGAGATCGGCGCTCACGGCTCGTCCTCGATCCGGACCCGCTGCTCCCACCGATCCCCGCCCGTCACCCAG
>JAKRSE010000322.1:1819-8193 GCA_022402505.1 Fimbriimonadaceae bacterium
GGCCTCGACGACCCGAACCCGGACGGCGCCCGCCACCCGGAGCACGTCGCCGACCTTGAGGGCAGGCTCCAGACCGCAGACCAGCCACGATTCGACCGCCGGAACGATCCTCCCATCGACCTCCAAGGCCACCCTCCGCCGGAACCGGGAGCAGGGAAGCGGCGCCCCCCACGAGATCGACGACTCCACCGCCTCCAGACCGTCGTCGGCGACCTCAGGAACCCCGATCTCGAAGACGGTCGAGTAGGTCTTCTGCAGCTGATCGGCGATGGCCCCCGCCGTCGCCGGACTCATCAGCGAATCCATGACGTGTCCACCGCCGGAAGCCGCCCGGACCGCGATCCCGCCCGCGCCGCCTCCTGCTCGGCCGCCTCCTCGGCCTCCGCCTTCGCCTCGGCCTCCCGGACGATGGCCTGCCACACCCGCAGCCGGTCGCGGAACTCGATGTCGACATCCCCGTCCCGTCTCAGCCGGTCGGGCTCGACCGAGAAGACCGCCAGAAGCGACCTCGCCGCCTCCGCCGTCGCCCGCCACTCCGAGCCCGCCTGGGCCAGGAAGGCGTCGATCTCCTCGTCCTGCAGATACGCCCCGTCCGGAACCCGAACGTCCCCAAGACGCCGCCGAATCCGGTCGCGGGCGCTCGTCGTCAGGGCGCCGGGATCATACGTCGCCGCCAAGCCTCACTTCCTCCGCTTCTCGCCCTTCGCGGGCTCCGCCTCGGGCTCGGGCTCGGCCGGGCGGGCCTCCGTCCATTCCGCCACCCCCTGCGAAACCAGGTCCGCCGCCAGATCCTCGCCGATCTCATCACGGGTCAGAACGGCGCCGGAAAAGGCCGCATCGCCGCCCGGCAGAGCCACCTGATGGGCCGTGATCCGGATCACTTCGCCCCCTTCCCGCTCTTCGGGTCGGGCTTGGTCTCGGCTGCGGGCGCCTTCGGAGCTTCCGGATTCGTCGCCGGCTCGGTCTTCGTCGCGGGCGCCTGCATCGGCTCCGGCTTCGGCCCGCCGAGCAGCTCCTCGGCCCGTTGGATGGTCGTGACGATCTCGCCCCTGATCAGAGCCGATCCCCCCTTCTGAATGGCTTCGCGAACGCGCTGGTCCATGCCCCCAACCATCGCCAGGCAAGAGAATGGGGGCTCATCCCGCACGGCCCGATGGCCGGGAGATGGCCCCCTTGTGAGTGAGGGATTCGAAGCGAGGCGGCCCTTAGATCACACCCCGAAGAACGGCCGTCACCGCCTTCATGTGCCGACGGGCAAAGCCCCGGGCCACCGCCCAGGTCGTGATCGTCGGCGGGTTCAGGTCGGGCGTTCCGGTGACGTAGCCCACCGGACCCCGGGCCTCCGAAGCGAAGCCGCCGTAGGCGTTCCCGCTGATCTGGCCGACCACCGATTCGGTCACGATCCCGTTCGCGAAGTCCCAAGCCGCCCGGCTGCCGTCGGCGGTCGTCGAGCTCAGCACGACGTCCCCCTGAGCGCAGAACCGAGCCGTCCCGATGCTGCCGCCGGGCCCCTCCGTCTGGTAGCCGCCGTCGAAGGTCTCCACCCTCAGGCCGAGCAGATCGCCGAGCATCTGACGATGCAGAGCCATGTTCCCGGCCGCCGGAAGCGGAGCCCCCACCGGAATCGCCCGCAGCGTCTTCACCTGGTCCTGGTACTGCTGGGTCGCGATGATCGCCCGCAGAGCCGCCGTCGAGAGCGTGATCCGGTCGTAGTTCACCCCGTACTTCTGACTCCCCAGGTTCACCAGGGTGTAGGTGTCGTCGATCGGTGTCGCCGTCGCCGGAGTGGACCACTGCACGAGGGGAGTGACCTTCAGGTCCGCGGGCATTCCAAAGGAGCCGTCCAGCTTGATCCCAAGTCCGTCGTAGCTCATCCGGTCGGTCGCCATCATCCAGAAGATCGACTCCATCCGAAGCCGGACGCCCGTGATCAGCTCGCTCAGGTCCTGCGCCAGCCGCTCCTGAATCGCCCGGTCGTCCGCCGCAGTCCCCGTCCCCGTCGCCAGGCGGCGCAGCCGGTTCAGGGCTTCCTGACCCATCCGGCGCCCGTGCTTCAGGTTCGGGACCTCGCTGATCTCCAGCGTGACCGGAGTCCCCGCCTTCACGATGGCCGAGGCGTCGTCGGCGATGATGTCGGCGATGCTGATCCGCCCTTCGTAGCGGGCCAGAATCTCGCCTTCGTCGGCCGAGACGACCGGGATCTTCCCGAGCCAGTAGGTGTTCGACGGAAGCAGCTGAACGTCCAGGACGTCCTGAACGATCCGCTGAACGCGGGTCTGGGCAAGAATCGAGGCAAGCGGGTTCATCAGACGGTCTCCCTCACGAAGTGGATCGCGGGAAACATCGCCACGAAGTTCGCCTCGGTCGGCTGGTTCGTGCCCCCGATCGCCAGACGGTTCCGAAAGACCGTCCCGGCCTCCAGAAGGCCGCCGACGATCTCATGACCCTCCGACTGGATGATGTGCTTGGTCACCAGGTACGAACTGCCCTTTGCCAGAGCCGTCACCACCTGGCGGCCGTCGCTCGCCGAAGTGTCCGCTGGGCCATAGCGGCCGCTGGAGGTGATCTTCGAGATCACCGTCCCGGCCGGAATCACCTTGTCGCCCGCCTTCACCTTCGTCCCGTCGAACAGGCTCAGCTCGCCGACGGCCGAACCCTCCTGAACGACCGCCACGGTCGCTCCGGTCGCCGAGATCGTCCCGATGTTCGCCCGCCGAAGCCCTTCGATGAACTCCAGCGTGAACACCGAGCCCGCCTTCGTCACCCGAACGTTTCCGTTGCCGATGGTGCTCAGAGCCTCCAGAGCCGTCTCCAGGACGTCCGCCGAAGCGTCGAAGGCGACCGTCGCCGTCTGCCCTCCGAGCGTCGCCGAAATGTTCCCGCTCGAGGCCGTCACCGTCAGGGTCACGATCTCGTTCACCCCGTCCACCGGAGCCACGGTCGACCAGTCGATGGTCGCGCCGCCCGCCTTGTAGAGCGCTCCGTTGTCGTGGGCCAGAATCAGCGGCCCGCGCCCGGCCGAACCGATCACCCGGGGACCGAAGCTCACTTGCCCGCCCCCGCGATCACGCCGCCGATCACGCTCTTCACGTCGATGGTCACCGCCAGCGACCCGTCCTCTTCCGTCTTGAACTCGGTCCCGCCGCCCTTGATGACGGGCCGCGTCAGCTCGTGAGCCGGACGGGTCGAGAACGCCGCCTCAAACGCCTTCTGGGGCGCCTCATGACCTGCCAGAGCCGCATGGCCGAGGATGATCTGATCCCGTTCGGCCGGAGTCGCCCGCCCTTCGGAGATCATCCGGTCGGCGAAGGCGGCCGCCAGGGCCTTGGGGTCGCCCTCCGGCGCCTTGGGGGGAGCGGGCGGGGCCGCCAGGGCCTCCAGGCTCCCGGCGATCTTGTCGAGCCGCGATTCCAGGGCCGAGAACCGCGCCTCCACGGGGTCGGGTGCAGCGCCCTCGCCGGTGAAGAAGGCCTTCAGCTTCCGAACGAAGCCGACCTCCTCCGGCGCGATCTGAGTGGTCTTGTCCATCTCGGGCCCAACCATCGCCGACTGAAACACCGCCGCGCCCTCGATTCGCGGGTTCCAGACCACCGCCAGGTGGTCCAGCGTCTTCCCGCCGCCGAAGCCGCAGCTCACCGGGATCTTCTCGCCCGCGAAGAGATCCGCCATCCACTTCGAGAGCCGGACCTCGCCCCAGATTTCGTCTCCCTGCCGCCAGACCTTCTCCAGCCGCCCGGGGTCTTTCCGGTCCAGCACCGTCGGCTCATGCTGAAAGTTCAGCGGCACCGGCCGGAAGTTCGAGACCAGGCGGTCCGCCTCCTCCCTGGTCAGCCCGAACCCCTTGTCCGGGTACCAGCCGATCCGGAAGATCATCCCCCGCTTCGTGAGCCCCGGCCCCGAGAATTCGGCCAGGCTGGAAGTCTCCCGAGGAACCGCCTCCTCGTTCCCAAGAACCGCCGTTCCCGCCTGGTCGAAGACGACGGAGTGCCGAGACAGCCCCTCCGGCCCGGCCAGGATCACCGAGTCTTCCCAAAGGTCCTCAATCCAGCGGCCCTGAAATCGGGAGTCCGAGGCCAGAACCCTCCCGACCGCCTCCTCCCGCATGCGATAGCTGAGCGCCATGCCCCAAACCATCGCCCGGACCGCGCCGGATCAGCCGCGGATGATCGGGGCTGGCCGGCTTGCCCGAATCTCATCCCACGGAGTCGAAACTGCGGTCTCGGGAGTCACCCCGATCTCCGCCCATGCGGCCAGAGCCCGACGACGAAGGTTATCCGGCGAGTTCCGACCCGAGACCTTGCGGCGGATATCCTCCTGTTCGAGGCGGAGCCACACCTCATACGCCTGCCAGTACCCATGCGGCTTCGGCGGAAAGCCCGCAACGGACGAAAACCAGTCGAAGGAGTCATCCTCGCGTCCTTCGATGCATGAATGCCCCATGCGGTCCAGCACAAGCGGCCGGGCGCGATAGGGCTCGAGCTTGATCATCAAAGTCCCTTTCGGGGGCCTGTCAGACCGTCGGGCCGATCCTCCATGCCGGCCTCCGTCAATCTGGCCCGAAATTCCCGCGACCACCGGCGGAGCTGTTCCAAGGAAACCTGCTTGCCTTCGACGTGCCCGATGGCGGCGATCTCATCTGGCGACATGTAGTGCTCGCCCAGACGCTCCCTTGAACTGAATTTTGCTTGCTTCAACTGCATCCTCCTTTTCAGCCAGTCAAAGTCTCGGGAGCCCGGTTCAAGGTTGAACACTGCATCAAACGAAGTCCCATGCTCCATCCAGATGTTCATCCACTCCGGCGACTCTCTCAGGTCTGCAAACCTGGCCGGAGATCCTGGAAACTGCTCAAGAAACTCTTCGGGAACTTCTCCATCATACCCCAAAGAGGGCCAGACATGGTAACCAATGTAGCCGCCATGATCGCTCCTGTAAGCGTTGCACATCAAGTGCGAGCCTCCTAGGTTCTGCATGATGATTGCCTGCCTGCCCAGCGTTCGCAGGGCGATCCCCTTTCCCTGCGCATCTTCACCAAGCCGGAAGTGGCGATTGTCCATCACCAGGCCGGCAGGGGTGCGCAAAAGCACCCGTTCACAGGCCACAAGATAGGGATGCTCGCCCTCCAGATAGGCGTTCGAGCGATCTGCCCATACCTGAACCCGTCCGCCGCCCGGTACGCAGGCCAGGTCGGCGATCTCCCAGTCCTGAAGCCGGCGGCCGCAGAGTCGCTCCAGCGCCCGCCGATCCGAAGGGGTGGCCAGAATCTCGACCGGATCACGGAACAGCTCGCGGGTCAGGGCATCCGCCTCTCTCGAAAGGGGCCTGAAGCTTCTCAGAATCTCCCTCGGAGCCGTCCAGCCGGAGAGAGCCGGGCGGGGAGCCGGAGCCAGACGCCCGGCCATCACGTCCGCCGCCTGCAGATCCCGCCCCGACCTCTCCCGTGCGATCTCCAGCAGGCGCGTCTGGGTCTGAGGCTGAACCGCATCCCCCCACTCCCTCGAACTCCGGACCCGGGCGAAGTCCTGAATGCTCAGGTGCCCGGCCCGGTACAGCGGCCCCCCGATCCGCCCCAGCCGGCGGTCGATCTCAGCATCCGTCAAGCCCTCCAGATACTGCTCGGCCGAGGTCAGCGGCGGCAGGGAATCCGGTGTCACCGGAACCACCCGGCACCTGCAGGCCGGATGCGACGCCATCACATAGTCGACGGGAAACAGCCGCCCGTTCATGCTCATGCAGGCAACACAAGTCCGACTGTTCATCGCCGCCACCCATCGCACCCCGAGGAACAGATCCTGATTGGCGACCACCGCCTCCCGGTGCGCCGCCCGGTAGGCGCGGTTGACCTCGGTTCGGGCGATCAGCGTCGCCCGGCGCCGGGTCAGGCCCTCGATCTCAGCCGCCAGGCTCCGCCCGATCTCCCGACCGCCCCGACCCGCCGCGATCTCCCGGGCCAGCACCCCCTGAGCCAGAGAAGCGACCTCCGGGCCGATCCGGTCGAACAGCTGGACCAGGGAAGAGCCCGGCGCGAAGCTCGCCACCGACTGCTCGACCGCCCCGATCGGCGGGAGCGTGAAGCCGCCGATCACCGTCGGAACCGCGCCGGACGCCCCCATCAGCCGCCGGGCGTCCTCCAGGCCGAGGGCGATCTCGCGGCCCCTCTCGGCCTCCACGAGTGCGGCCGCCCGCGATCCCAGGTCCCGAAGCCTCGCCTCCACCTCGCGGATCAGCTCGGCCGCCCGGGCCTGCTCGTACACCCACCAGGGCTGGACCACCAGACCCGCCCGCTGAGCCGTCTCGATCCGCCCGCCGAGCCCGTCCAGCCCCCGCCGGGCATCCTTCAGGATGTCGTTGTAGGCGGCCAGGAGAGGCCGGGGCGC
>JAKRSE010000033.1 GCA_022402505.1 Fimbriimonadaceae bacterium
ACTCCGGTTCCGCCCGGCACGGGAGCAGGCACGGTCAGTCCGGCCGAGGCCGTTCCGTCGGGGCGGGTGCTGCTGAGCGGCTCCAGGCTGCTCATCGAGAGCCGAAGGGTGGCGCCGCCCGTCGCCGGAGCCCGCAGGGCTTCGCGAAGGATCCGCCAGTCCAGCACGGAGTAGTCCATCCGAACCTGAAGCGGGGAGACCCGTCCTCCGGGCAGATCCAGTCGGATCCCGGCGGCCAGCGGGTTCACCATGATCAGGCCCAGCTCGTCGTTCAGCACCCGGTACTCCAGGGGGTTCGTGGGGCTGAAGGCGGTGGCGGCGGGAAGCTCGGAGAGAACCTTCTGAACCCGGACCGACTCGGGCAGCACGTTGGCGATGGTTGCGGGCGAGATGCCGGCGTCGCCGTAGAAGCCCTGCACCGAGGCGATCTCCCTCAGGTTGATCACCAGGTAGGGCCGGAAGCTGGCCGGGGCCTGGAGCACGACGGCCTGGGTCGCCGTGACCGTGGCCGGATCGACCAGGATGATGGCCGATGATTCCGAGGCTCCGGTCAGGGGGTCGGTGCCGCGCCAGCTGTAGGTGAGGCGAAGTCGAGGGACGATCGGCTGGAGCGAGTCATCCAGGTCAAGCGGGACCCACAGCTGAGGGGCTCCGTCAAAGGCGGGGCTGCCGGCTGCGTCTTCGCCCGGCACCACGAAGGCGCGGAACGAGTCCCCCGGTCGAATCCGCCGATTCACCAGCAGGTCCGGATCGGAGATGGCCCGCACCAGGTCGTTCGTATAGACCACCAGGCCGCCGGTCAGACCGACGCCCGTCGCCGCATCGCGCTCGTAGTAGATCGGGGTGAAGGTCGGCTGGAATCGGATGCCCTCGCCGCTGCCGGACACGGTGGATCCGGCCGGAATGGTCCGCAGTTCGCCGATGATGCGGCTGAAGTGGTTCGCGCCGCTCACCTCGTCCCAACGTCCGATCGGCGATCCCGCCACCAGGGCGCGGCCGCTGGAGTCGATGCCGTCTGCCGTCGGGTTCAGGTCGTTCCAGTCCTGGTTGCCGATGACCTGCGCCACCGAGCCGGTTCCGAGGAATCGGACCGGGGCGATCATCTCCGGCAGGGCCGTGCCTGCCGACTGAAGCCGCTGCATTTCGGCCCGGGCAAGCGTGGAGGCCAGCAGATTGCTGCGCGTGGTCCGAAGCTGCTGGAGACCGGTCGGGAAGGCCTGAAGAAGCACAAGAATTCCCACGAGGAAGATCACGATCACCGTGAGAACCTCGATCAAGGTCGTGCCTTTCCGGGCGCGTGCCCGGGCGCCGTTCTGCAAGCCCGTGTTCATCATCGAGTCGTCCCGTTTCACCCTTGGTCGTTCTGTTGGAAGCGTTCCAGCCGGCCCGTGTTCCCTCAGGGCAGATACCGCCAGGACTGCTGGGCCAGGCTTCGGCTGTCGGCCGGCCGGGCGGCTCCGCCGACGGTCAGCACGATGTCGCGTCGACCGGCGACCGGGGCTCCGGTGGAGTCATATTCCCGCCACCAGCCGTTCCAGGTCAGGATCGTGTTGTCCGGCGGGCTGTTGTAGCCGAGCTGCCGGGGGTCGTCGTTTGCGCCGCCGGTGCCCAGACCCAGAACCGTGTAGAACAGCGAGTAGCGGATCTCGTGGTTGACTGCGCCCCGCGCCCGGGCCACGTCGTAGCCGCTGATCCGGTAGAAGGCCTGCGCGTTGGCATCGTTGCAGGCGACGACCTGCCCCGGCACCACCGAAAGACAGCCGTCTCCCGGACCGAAGGCCTGGCGGGCGTCGGCGATGTCGTCCGCGACGGTCACCGCTCCGTCGCCGTTGGTGTCGCTGACCGGAGCGACGCCCACGGCCCGGCCATCGGCGGTCGGCCAGGTGGCGGGAACGATCTCCAGCACCCCGGCCCGGTTGTTCGAGGGTCGGAAGTCGTTGATCGAGGAGACCCTTCGCGGAAAGAGATAGGACTTGACCTGATCCGCCGGGATCACCTGGCCGTCATTCGGGCCGCCCGCGTAGCGGTTGACGTAGCCGAGAAGGGCCGGCGGATAGCCTCCCTGGTCTTCGCGGTACAGCTGCAGGGCCGAGCGCAGACCGTTCATGGCCGTGATGTCGCCGTTCCGATACGCTTCTGCGCGGGCCCGGGAGAACACCGGAAAGATGATCGCGGCGAGCAGGGCGATGATCGCGATCACCGTCAAGAGCTCGATGAGGGTGAAGCCTCGGCGGCCTCGGAACTCCGACTGATGGGGGGACGGCGTGGTCATGGTTCTCTCCGACACTCCCTCCGTGAGACTTCAGGCCCAGAATGCATGTTCCCGGGTCCGCCGTCATGAGGCCCGGAAGAGGCCCATATAGGCGTCAACCAGGTTCATCAACTCCGGACCAAACAAAACCGCACCCAAAGCGCCCGCCGCCAACGAGGGACCGAATGGAATCTCGCTTAAATCTACCTGAGGATTCTCCTCCACGTCTTCAACCGAGTACGGATTCTCGCCAAACCACCATTCGGAAAGGGGAGTGTAGAAGAGTCCGAAGACGTCGATGCAGAGCAGATACCCCAGGCCGCACCATGCGATGGAGCCCAGAGACTCGGGTTCCAGTTCGGGAGACTCGTCGCCAGACTCCGGCTCGGCTTCGGTCTCGGAAGCCGCACCGTGCCCGGCCTTGGTCCTTCGCCAGACGACCAAGAGTCCCATGACGGCGCCGAAAAAGACGGCCAGGCCGAAGCTGACCAGGGCCAGGGTCGGCAGAAGGACAGCCCCGATTCCCCGGGCCATCTTGATGTCGCCGTGGCCCATCGCGTCCTTTCCGGCGAAGACTCGCCCCAGGAAGGTGATGCTCCAGAGGACGGCCCAGCCGACCAGGGCCCCCGCCACGGCAGAGGGCATTCCCCACATCCAGGCCTCCGGGCGACCGGCGGCGATCAGGGCGCCGTTGATCCCGAGCCCGCAGACCAGGAGCCAGGCGTTGACCTCATCCGGAATGATGTAGTGGGCCAGGTCGGTGAAGATCGCGGCGACGATGCCCGCCGAGAAGAGCATGTAGCCCACGGCGAAGATCGGCTCTTCTCGCAGGACAAGCTGCTGGTGCCAGATCAGTCCCCAGAGTGAGGCGGTGATCAGTTCGACCACGAAGTAGCGGGCGGGAACGGATTCCCCGCACTGCCGGCACTTCCCGCGGAGGAACAGCCAGCTGAGGAGCGGGACCAGGTCCACCACTCCGAGGCGATTGCGGCAGTTGGGGCAGAAGCTGTGGGCGGGCTCGCTGAGTTTGAGGCCCCTCGGCAGACGGTAGATGACGACGTTCAGGAAGGAGCCGATGGCAGCGCCTATCCAAAACCCGACGATCCATGTCCACTCTGGAAACATCCTTTTTCCTCAGGCGCGATGAGCCCCGACCCGTTCGATGATGACCCAAACCCGATTCCCCCCGCCTGCACCTTGGCTGCGGAGGGAATCGATCGGGTTCGGCGGCTTACTCGAAGCCTTCGCCGCCGGAGAGGCCTTCGATGACCTTGATGAGCGGCAGGAACATCGCGATGACGATGAATCCGACCACGAAACCGAGGAAGACGATGAGGATCGGTTCCAGAGCGGCGGTCAGCGAGGTGAGGGTGGCTTCGACTTCCGACTCGTAGAAGTCGGCGATCTTCTGGAGCATGTAGTCAAGCGAAC
>JAKRSE010000323.1 GCA_022402505.1 Fimbriimonadaceae bacterium
TCGCGCCTTCCCAGAGCCCGGACGCGGGCCATCAGCTCGGCGAGGGCGAACGGCTTGACCAGGTAGTCATCGGCCCCGCAGTCCAGACCCTCGACTCGGGATTCCACTTCGTCTCGGGCGGTCAGCATCAGGATCGGGGTGGAGAGCCCGGCGGCCCGGAGCCGGCGGCAGACCTCGATTCCCGAGAGCCCCGGCATCATCCAGTCGAGCAGGATCAGGCCGTAGGGGTGTTCCAGAGCGGCATCGAGTCCCGACTCGCCGTCGTGCTCGATCCGGGTCCGGTGACCCTCCTTCTGCAGGGCCCGGCCGATCTGCGAGGCGATGACCTCGTCGTCCTCGACCACCAGGATGCGCATGGCTCCATTCTGGGCCGAAGGATCGTGAGATTTTGGTGAGGATCAGGCGTTTCGGGCGGGATGGAATCCTCACAGAAAAGTCATCCCGGGCCCGATCGGGAGGCATGATCGCCCGGAGTAAGATGACGGAGAGGATATGGCACGGAAGGTCGAAGTCACCGACGTCATCCTGCGAGACGCACACCAGAGCCTGATGGCGACCCGCATGGCCTTTGAGGACATGGCGCCCGCATGTGAAGCCCTGGATGCCGCCGGGTACTGGTCATTGGAATGCTGGGGCGGAGCGACGTTCGACTCCTGCATCCGGTTTCTGAACGAGGATCCGTGGGTTCGGCTGCGAGAGTTCAAGAAGCTCCTGCCCAAGACCCGCACCCAGATGCTGCTCCGCGGGCAGAACCTGCTCGGCTACCGCCACTACGAGGACGGAGTCGTCGAGCGGTTCGTGGACAAGGCGGCGCTGAACGGCATGGATGTCTTCCGGGTCTTTGACGCCCTCAACGATCCGCGCAACCTGGAGACCGCGCTGAAGGCGGTCAAGAAGACCGGCAAGCACGCCCAGGGCACAATCTGCTACACCATCAGCCCGGTCCACACCATCGAGCGGTTCGTCGACATGGCGGTCCAGCTCCAGGACATGGGCGTGGATTCCATCTGCATCAAGGACATGGCGGCGCTGCTTAAGCCTCAGCCGGCCTATGACCTGGTGAAGGGCATCAAGGAGCGGTGCGGCGAGGACATGCTGATCCACGTCCACGTCCACGCCACCACCGGCGTCACCCTCGTGAGCCTGATGAAGGCGATCGAAGCAGGAGCCGACATCGTGGACACCAGCGTCAGCAGCATCGCCCTGGGACCCGGCCACAACCCCACCGAGGCCCTGGTCGAAATGCTGGAGGGCACGGGCTACGAGACCGGTCTGGACATGGAGAAGGTCTACTCGGCCCGCGACCACTTCGCCAAGATCCGCCCCCGCTACAAGGAGTTCCTCACCGACTTCATGGGAGTCGAAACCGAAATCTTCAAGAGCCAGATCCCCGGCGGGATGCTCAGCAACATGGAAAGCCAGCTGAAGCAGCAGGGCCAGGGCGACAAGATGAAGGAGGTTCTGGAGGAAGTGCCCCGAGTCCGCAAGGATTCCGGCTACCCCCCGCTGGTCACCCCGTCGAGCCAGATCGTCGGCACCCAGGCCGTCTTCAACGTCATGATGGGCCGCTACCAGGCGATGACCGGCGAGTTCCAGGATCTGATGCTGGGCTACTACGGCGAGACGATCGCCGAGAAGGACCCCGAGGTTCTGAAGAAGGCGCAGGACGCCGCCAAGAAGGATGTCATCACCTGTCGGCCCGCCGATCTGCTGAAGCCGGAATGGGACGATCTCTCCGCCAAGGCCAAGGATCTGGAGGGCTTCAACGGGACCGACGAGGATGTCCTGACCTTCGCGATGTTCCCGCAGGTCGCCCCTGGCTTCTTCAAGACCCGGGCGGAAGGGCCGAAGAATCTCGGGCGAGATCCCAGCCTCACCTCGGGGCCGGTCGATCCGAGCCATCCCGGATTCCTCTCGCAGCCCATCGAGTACCAGGTCACGCTGAACGGCAAGACCAGCCGGGTGACGGTGGCTCCGCAATGAGCGATGCCCCGGTCACCCGGGCCGAGTTCGAGGAGCTGAAGGCTCAGATCGCCGAGCTGAAGGCTCTCCTCAAGGGGGCGGACGTGGAGGAGGGGATCCCCGACGACCACATGGTCGCCATCTCCGCCGCCCTGGCCGCCTACCTGGGCAAGCGGGCCACCATCAAGTTCGTCCGCCGCAAGTTCACTCCGGGAGACAGCTGGCGCAGTCAGGGCCGAGTGTCGGTCGCCGGGTCGCACCGCCTGGAGAAGACGCGCGGCTGGTGACATCCAGAACGGATTTTTGCCATACTGAGAACAAGAAGCAATGAGTCATGCCATCACTCTCGCCGAGCGGGACAAGTCGGAAATCAGCCTCGTCGGTTCCTATGTCGAGGTCTACTGGTCGGCGACGAACCGCCTGGCCAAGCGGCAGTGCGAAAAGTGCGTCTACATGGTCCGAGGTCAGGCCCCCGGCCTGGTCTGCCTGGAGCTGATCTACGACGCAATCGACGGAGTCCACAAGTCCGATGCCATCTATTGGGTGGGCATCGAATCGGTCCAGTACATGCGGATCCTCAGCGAGCGCTCGGCCCAGCATCGGATCGAGACTCTTGAGCGGGAGCATCTGGAGCATCTTCCCAAGGACTGACGGATGCTCTCACTCCTGGACCGTCGGCTTGTTGCGGTTTCCGGGAGCAGGAGGGAAGACCGAAAGGCCTGCAGTTTGCCGATGCCGTCTTGGCGTCGATCATCTGCAGGCTTTTTCACAGGTCAGACTCGACCGGCGAAGCCTGGTCCCAGAGTCAAAAGGCCCGAAAGAATGTTGACTGAAGAGTGCACGGCTGCGGCCGGGCAGAATGGAGACAAGCGGTTTGGAATCTGATATGGCACAGGCCCCGAAAACCCACGCACAAAAGCTGGAAGAACTGAAGCAGAAGAAGGCCCAGGTGATGCTGGGCGGCGGTGCGGATCGCATCGAAAAACAGCACGCAGCCGGCAAGCTCTCGGCCCGCGAGCGAGTCGATCTGCTCACCGACAAGGGCTCGTTCCAGGAATCCGGCCTGTTCGCTCAGCACCGGGCGACCCTCTTCGGTATGCAGGGCAAAGACGCCCCCTCCGACGGAGTCGTCACCGGGTGCGGGGCCGTTGACGGCCGCTGCGTCCACCTCGCCAGCCAGGACTTCACCGTCTTCGGCGGATCGGCGGGCGAGATTCACTGCGACAAGATCGTCGAGGCGATGGAGGCCAGCCTTCGAACCGGCACGCCCTTCGTCTTCATCAACGACTCCGGCGGCGCTCGAGTCCAGGAAGGGATCGACAGCCTGGCCGGCTATGCCAAGGTCTTCTATCACAACACCAACCTCAGCGGCGTCGTCCCCCAGATCAGCCTGATCTGCGGTCCCTGCGCCGGCGGAGCCGCCTACAGCCCGGCCCTCACCGACTTCATCATCCAGACCCGACAGGCGCAGATGTTCATCACGGGCCCCGCCGTCATCAAGCAGGTGACCGGTGAAGTCGTGAGCGCGGAGGAGCTCGGCGGCGCGGAAGCCCAGATGCACTACTCCGGCGTCGTCCACCTGGTCGCCGAAGACGACGCCGAGGCCATCACCCTTTGCCGCAAGCTCCTGAGCTTCCTGCCCAGCAACAACCTTGAGGATGCGCCGATCCTGGCCGGGGACTACAGTCTGGAGCCCAGCAAGACGATGGGCAGCATCATCCCGGAAGACCCCCGCGCCCCCTATGACGTTCGCGACGTGATCTGCGAGCTGGTTGACAGCGGCGACTTCCTGGAGCTCCAGGCCACCTTCGCCGAGAACATCGTCGTCGGCTTCGGCCGGCTCGCGGGCCGCTCGGTCGGCATCATCGCCAACCAGCCGAACCACCTGGCCGGCGTGCTGGACATCAACTCCAGCGACAAGGCGAGCCGCTTCATCCGGTTCTGCAACGCCTTCAACATCCCCCTGGTCACCCTGGTGGACACCCCCGGATTCATGCCGGGAGTCGATCAGGAGTACGGAGGAATCATCCGCCACGGCGCCAAGCTGCTCTTCAGCTACTCGGCCGCCACGGTGCCGAAGCTGACGGTCGTCCTGCGCAAGGCCTACGGCGGAGCCTATGTCGCCATGTGCGCCAAGGGGCTCCATGCGGACCGGGTCCTCGCCTGGCCCACCGCCGAGATCGCCGTGATGGGCGCGGAAGGAGCCGCCGAGATCGTGTTCAAGCGCGAGATCGAGAAGGCAGAAGATCAGGCCGCCGCCCGAGCGGAGAAGGTCGCCCTCTACCGAGACACCTTCAGCAACCCCTATGTCGCCGCCGGACGTCGGATGGTGGACGACATCATCGATCCCAACGAAACCAGGATCGCACTGGCCCGAGCGCTCGAAGTGCTCGCCACCAAGCGAGACCTGCGACCCGCCAAGAAGCACGGACTCATTCCGCTCTGACCCGGCCCCGAGGACGAACCAAGATACGCCCATGAAATTCAAGATCCAAGTCGACAGCAAGACCTACGAAGTGGAAGTCGAGGTCGCGGAGGAGGAACGGGCTCCCGTCGGGTTCATCGCCCGAACGGGAGGCGGTCCCGCCGCACCGCGAGCCGGCGGAGGCGGAGGCGCAGCCAATGTCGGCCGCGAACCCGAAGACGAAGCGAAAGCCTGCCGCAGCCCCCTCTCGGGAGTCGTCAGCCAGGTCAAGGTCGGCCCGGGAGACCAGGTCGAGGCGGAGCAGGAACTGCTCGTCCTGGAGGCCATGAAGATGTTCACCTCCATCACCTCGCCCATGGAGGGAACGATCAAGGCCGTCGAAGTCGCCGTCGGGGACGGCGTGAAGCAGGGCCAGCTCCTGATCGAATTCGAGTGAACTGAGAATGGACAGCAGAATCGTTGAACGAATCGACCATGTCGCCATCGCCGTGCCTGCCGGCCAGATGGAAGCCCAGATCAAGGTCTACGAGAAGCTCGGCTTCACCGTGATCCACGAAGAGAAGGTGCTCGGCACGGACCAGGTTCATGAGGTCATGCTTCGGGTCGGCGAGAGCGGGAACATGATCCAGCTCCTGGCGCCCCTGAGCGAAGAATCGCCCGTCGCCAAGCAGATTGAGCGGCAGGGCGGCCGCGGCGGCCTGGCTCATGTGGCCTTCAAGGTCGCCGATGCTCAGGAGGCGTTCGATGCCCTCAAGGCGGAAGGCGTGAACCTGATCGACGCCGCACCGCGCAAGGGCGGCAGCGGAGCGACCGTCTTCTTCGTCCACCCCAAGACCCATGCCGAAGGAGCCCTGGGCGTCCTCTACGAATTCGTCGAGGAAGGAAAGCATTGAGCCGGCCCCTGTTCGACGGCTTTCCGCCCGTCTCCTCGGATGCCTGGGCGGAGCTCGTCCTGAAGGACCTGAAGGGCGGCGATCCCGAGAAGCTCCTCAAGACCCGGACTGAAGACGGCCTTGTCATCCAGGCGATCTCCCGGCGCGAGCATCTGCCGGAAACCCTGCCGGGTCCCCTCCGATCCGCCGGCCCGGACGGCAGCCCCAACGGCTGGGTCAACCGGGAAGAGATCCGCGAGAAGGATCTGGCCGCTGCCAACAACCACGCCAAGACCTGCTTGATGCGGGGCGCGGAAGAGCTGGCCTGGTACCTCTTCCCGATCTCCTCCGGGAGTCTGGATGCGGAGGCCTTCGCGCGTCTCACGGCCGGAGTCCATCTGGAGATGGTTCCGGTTCACTGGCTCGCCGGCCCTCTCGCCCCGCAGACCGCCCTGCTCCTGATTCAAGAGGCCGAGCGCCGGGGAATCCTGCCGGAGAAATTGACCGGCTCCCTCGACCTGGACCCGATCATGGACATCGGTGCGGCCTGGACCGACGGCGATCTGGATGCTTGGGAAGACGACTGGCAGAAGGTTCTCGACCTGTTGGAGACGAGGCTGACCGGGATGCGAACTCTCTGCATTCGAGGCAGCATGTTCGGGAAGGCGGGCGCGACCGAGATTCAAGAGCTCGCCTTCAGCCTCGCCCTGCTGGACGAGTATCTCTCTCGCCTGCCGGAAGGCCGTCGGCAGGAGATTGCCGCCAGGGCCGAGGTTCGGTTCTCGGTGACCAACCGCTTCCTGGTCGAAGCGGCCCGGCTTCGCGCCTCCCGCGTTCTCCTCGCCAACCTCTTCGCCGCTCACGGGGTCGAGGGCCATCCGGCGATCCACTGCGTGACCACTTCGGTCACCAAGACCCTCTATGATCCCCACAACAACCTGCTGCGGGCGACCTTGGAGGCGATGTCGGCCGTGCTGGGAGGCTGCGACAGCCTCACCGTGGCCGCCTACGACCAGGGCTACGAGTCGCCCGACGAGTTCAGCGAGCACCTCGCCCGCAACACGATGACGCTGCTGAGGGATGAGGCCGGCCTGAACAAGGTCGCCGATCCACTCGCTGGAGCCTACGAGCTGGAGCGCCTGACCCGCGAAGTCGGCGAGGCCGCCTGGGCACTCTTTGGCCAGATCCGTGACGCCGGCGGATTCGTTGCAGCCTGGAAGTCGGGTCTGATTCCGAACCTTCTGGCCGAGTCTCGACAGGCCAAGGTGAAGGCCGCCGGACGCCGACAGGCTCCGATCGTCGGGACCTCCGTCTACCCGAACCCCAAGGAGAGGCGGCTGGCGGAAGCCTCCGCGCCCTCCAGCCTGGCCCGCATGAGCCTCCGCGACCGATTCGATCTGGATCGGGTCACCCGGAAGGGGACGGGAGACTGGGCCATTCCCGGCTCGGTCGTCGGCGATTCGCCGCTGAATCCGTTCCGACCCAGCTGGCCGTTCGAGCATCTCCGGCTCAAGGCGGAGCGGCACGCCGCCCTGGGCAGGCCGATGCCCAAGATCGTCCTTCTTCTCACCGGAGATCGGACGATGAGGAACGCCCGGGCCGGATTCTGCCGGGGCTTCCTGCAATCCGGAGGTCTGGAGGTGACGGAGGTCGCGGTGACCGACTGGACTGCCGCCGCCGGCATCGAGGCCGACCTGTTGATCCTCTGCAGCAGCGATGCCGAGTATGCCGCGGCGCTTGCGGATCTGAAGGCGGCCGGGGCCTCCGCGCCGATCTGGATCGCCGGCTCACCCGCCGATGCCGACGCCCTGCGCGAAGCAGGCGCCGAGGACTTCATCCACATCCGGCTGGACGTGCCGACGACGATTCTGAAGCTGCAGGACCGATTCGACATCGCCGAGCTGCCGCTCCAAGGACCTCTGGACCCCACCAAGAAATGAGCGCAAAACTGCCCCCCATCGACTGGACCCTGGGACCGAAATCGGAGGCCGGCGAGGCCGTCTGGCTGACTCCGGAATCGATCCCGGTGAAGCCCGCCTACGAGGCTTCCGACCTGGAAGGACTGGAGCACCTGGACTACGCGGCCGGCCTCCCGCCCTATCTGCGCGGCCCCTATTCCACCATGTACGCGCTGCGGCCGTGGACGATCCGGCAGTACGCCGGATTCAGCACCGCCGAGGAGAGCAACCGGTTCTACCGAGCCAACCTCGCCGCCGGGCAGATGGGCCTCAGCGTCGCCTTCGACCTCCCGACCCACCGCGGATACGACTCGGACAATGAACGGGTCGTGGGGGATGTCGGCAAGGCGGGGGTCGCCATCGACAGCGTCGAGGACATGAAGGTCCTCTTCGACCAGATCCCCCTGGACCGGATGTCGGTGAGCATGACGATGAACGGCGCCGTGCTGCCGATCATGGCCTTCTACATTGTCGCCGCCGAAGAGCAGGGGGTCGCCACCGACAAGCTGAGCGGCACGATCCAGAACGACATCCTCAAGGAATTCATGGTGCGGAACACCTACATCTATCCGCCCAAGCCTTCCATGAAGATCATCGCCGACATCTTCCGGTACTGCGCCGAGAAGATGCCGAAGTTCAACTGCATCAGCATCAGCGGCTACCACATGCAGGAAGCCGGGGCGACCTCCGACATCGAGCTTGCCTACACCCTGGCCGATGGTCTGGAGTATCTCCGCACCGGAATCCAGGCCGGCCTGAGCGTGGACGACTTCGCGCCGCGGATCAGCTTCTTCTGGGACATCGGCATGAACCACTTCATGGAAGTGGCCAAGATGCGGGCCGCCCGCCTGCTCTGGGCCAAGATCGTGAAGGGCTTCGAACCGAAGAACGCCAAGTCGATGGCTCTGCGCACACACAGCCAGACCTCCGGCTGGAGCCTCACGGAGCAGGACCCCTTCAACCACGTGTC
>JAKRSE010000324.1 GCA_022402505.1 Fimbriimonadaceae bacterium
ATCGGCCCGTCGGTCTTCCAGCCGTCGGCGGTGATCGTGGAGGTCCGTTCGAAGACAGCCGTCGCTCCGTCCAGCTTCAGCCGGAGCCCAGGCGAGGCTTCCAGCGCTCCGATCCTTGGAGTCCAGACCGCCTGGGACGCGGTGGCCGAAGCATCGCCGAAGGAGCCGGTCATCCCGGTGAGCAGAAACGCCTGGGCTCCGGAGCCCGCCGACACCGCCTCGGCCCGCATCTCCGCCGTCAGCCGCCCGTCCTGGTAGGAGGCGATCCGGAGGTCAGACCCGTTCAAGACCGCCTCCGCCGCCCCCACCCGGAGCCGCCCGGCATAGGGGTTCCAGCCGGCAAGCCAGATCGCCGGATAGGCCGCCGCCCCCGCCGTCAGCAGGAGCAGGAGCCAGGCCCGGGCTTCGGCCCCCCGGGATTCAGGAGAGCGGAACGGAGACATCGACGATCAGGGAGGGGTCCGTCACCGTCACCGGAGCCGAGCCGGACCGGCTCCCGGAGACGGCGTGGATCGTGTAGGTCCCCGCCGCCAGCCACATCCGGAAGCCGCCGGTCGCGTCGGCCGTGGCCCGCCGGATCACGGTCGTGCCGATCCTCGCCTCCAGCTGGGCTCCCCCGCCAGACGGACCCACGGTCCCGTTCAGGCTGTAGGGCGGAGGCGGAGGGGTCGTGCTGCCGACCGGAGTGAGGAGGACGTCGCCCACTTCCACGACTCCCGAAACGGCTGTGGACGGCGGGCTGAAGAATCCGTCGAAGAACCCCATCGCCGAAGCCGAGCCTTGGAGTCCGAGAAACACGGTCGGGAAGTCGGAGCTGTAGGCGACGTTCATCAGGCTGAATCGGCCGGTGGCGTCGCTGACGGCGGTCCGCCCCGCCAGCCGGACGACTGCGCCCGCCACTCCGCCGCCTCCGGTGGAGAGGGCCCGGCCGGAAACGGTCACCGTCTGCGGACCCAGATAGAGGTCTCCCAGGTCGCGCGACGACGTGGCCGGGGCGAAGGTGAAGGTCGCCACCGCCGGAACACCCGAGACCGTCGCCGAGACCGTCGCCTCGTCCGCACCGGAAGGCACGTCCAGGCTGAATCCGCCGTCGATGAGGTTGGAGGTGGTCGAAGCGTCTCCGGACCGAACCGTCGCCGCGGGATTCGGCGGCGCACCGTTCACGATCCAGACCACGCGGCCGAAGAGACTGACCGTATCCGGAGCGGGGCCGCCTCCTCCGCCTCCGCCGCACGCCAGGACGAGGAGCAGAATCGGGGCCGCAGCCCAGAAGAGCGACGGCCGCTTCAACGGACCCCTCCGATCATGACCTCGACCTCGTGGGTGGAGGCGGCGGCGCGGAAGGAGGCGAAGAACCTCGGGCCGATCCAGCCGCCCCGGCGGTTCAGGCGGTCGGTGTAGTAGGCGCGGATTCCGGGGTCGGTGGCTGAGGCCTCAATCCGGTAAGTCTGTCCGGGAATCAGGCCCTCGAAGGTGACCCGGAACCGGTTGGTCTGGCGCGAGGATCGAACGTCGCGGGACATCCGGCTCGGACCGAGCACGACCGTCTGCATCCCGCCCATCGAGGGAGGCAGGGGCGAATCGAGGGCCGGGTCGAGCCGGTCGCTCGCGTCGGTCCGGACCCGCATCTCCACGCTGGATCGGAGGCCCCGTGGGCTCACGAGGCGCAGATCGACTCCCCGCTCCGGCTCCTGCACGCCGCCGCTCCCCGGGCCGATGACGGTCCGCCGAGGGGCCGCCGAAGAAGTCCCGGGCAGCGTCGCCAGAATCGCCCCCTCCGATCGCAGGACGTTCACGAAGAGAGCCTCGCCGGAGGCGAAGCCGGTCTCGGGCTGGTAGGTGCCGACATCCGGGTTCGCCGGGTCGCGCTCGAACCGGAAGAAGGTCGGCCCCAGAATCGTGCCTCTGGCTTCGGTCAGGGTGCTGAGGGCTTCGGCCGCAGAGGCGACCGCAACCCTCGCATCCGGAACCCCGCCGGACTCGGGAAGCCGAACCGCGTTCCAGCCGGGAGTCAGCGCCAGAGAAACGGCCGTGTCGGCTAGACGCCTGCCGAAGATCGCCGCCGGAGTCGTGACGGTCGGCCGGTGGAAGAATCCACCTCCCTGCACCAGGTCACGGCGTCGATCAGCCTGATCCCACCGCCCGGTGACGGCGTTCCAATGGGCGATCAGGAGGTTTCCGCCCGACGCTCCCAGGAGCGCTTCAGCATCGCCACGGGCCGGCTCCACGGGGACTCCCGAGAGCGAGAGTCCCGGGGATCGGGCCAGGTTGAAGGTCTGCCAGGCGGAGGCCGGCTGAAGGTCCATGCCGAAGGCGCCCCAGCCCTTGTTCACCCTGCCCGTCAGGACGGTCTGGACCGGCGACACGTCGATCCGGCGGAGGGTGATGTCCAGCGGCTGGGCCCGGTCGAACGAGCTGTCGGAGATGTTCAGCCCGAACGCCATCAGGTTGGTGGGAATCGAGGTCCGCGATCCCCCCGTCCACCGGACATCCAGAGAGTAGCTGCCGTTGGGGAAGCCCGTCAGGGTGCCGTAGAGGTTGTTGGGAGTCGGCGCCTGGCCCGTCGAGACCGCACCGGCAGGCACCGAGGCGCGCACCATGCGGCCCTGGAACGGGATCTCCACTCGGGATCGGAAGATGCGTCCGTCGAAGGTGGATCGGGCGAAGTTCGGCGCGACCGAGCCGAAGCCGCCCGCCACGTCGATCACATCGTCCTGGCCCGCTGCGAAGAACCGCAGGGCATCCGGGCGCCAGTAGACCGGATGGGTGCGCCCGGAGAGCAGAACCTCGCTGCCCCCCGCCTCGCGCCTGACGGCATGGAGGAGAAAGCCGAAGACCCCGAAATCGCTGCTCCCTGCTCCGGCTTGAAGCGGGATCACCTCCAGGGCGGTCTTGGTCCCCGGAGAGAGGTCGCGGTGAAGGATCGCCTGCCGCCGCACCCACTCGGCGAAGGAGAGCCCCTCAACCGTCCCCGTCCCCCCGACCAGGGCGTTCAGCACCGTCTGGCCGAGATCGACCAAGGCGGTCTCGGTGGCGTAGAGGGCCGGGTTCAGGTTGCGGCGGCGGTTGAATTCGGCCAGGAAGCCGGGATGCTCGGCCGCCACCTTGGCCCAGGCCGTTCCCGCCATCCGGTAGCGAAGCAGGAACGGTCCACCCGTCGAGCCGCCCACCGGGAGCGGCAGATTCAGCAGATTCGGCGCGATGAACGGCTCGGCGCCCAGGCCAGGCTGGTTCGACCAGTCATAGCCGGCCGAAATGTCGTAAAGGGCGTCCAGAACCTGCTCGATCTCGGCCGAAGTCGGACTGCCCGGGATCGTTCCGGGAGTCCGCGCCACCGACATCACCGCCGCCCGGACCATGCCCTCGGTCCAGGATTCGGCAAAGGAGGGGTTGTCGGCAAGGTAGGCCAGCAACAGGGTGTGGATGAAGTTGATGGAAGCGGCGGTCGGGCTGGAATAGACCGGGAAGCGGATTTCCGGCCCGCCGACGGCGTTCGGAATGTAGACCCCGCCGGCCACCGCCTGGGTGTCCGGGATGTCGGCGTCGTAGTTCCGAATCCGAACCGTTCCGCCGGTCTTCGGAGAGCCGAACACGGCGTTCAACGTGGATCGGGCGGCCGTGAAGGTCCCTTCCAGATGGGCGCGGTACTCGGCCGGAAAGGCCCGATTCCCGGCCGTCTCGAAGGCGAGGGTCAGGTCACCCGCTTCCCGGCCCCGAGACCGAACCGTCGGCAGTGGCGAGCCATTGCGGGTCAGGAAGAGCCGCATCGGCTGGCTGTAGACGACCCGAACGCCGAGCTTCCGGCGGACGCCCAGGGTGAGCCGGGCCGAGGTCGAGCCGAACCGCCGGGCCAGCGAGTCGATCTCCGCATCCGAAGGTGAGACCGATCTCCCCCTCACGTCCAGGGTGAGATCGGCCGCGCCCGCCGTCCCGGCGATCCCGCACAGGCCTGCTGCCAGAGCCGCGAGGCGGCCCGTCCTTGCCTTCCAGTTCATCGTCCTACACGGGGCGACGGATCGTCAGGGGGTGAATGATCGGAGGTCGCTCAAGGTTCGGCTGTCCGTGCCATTCGCCAGTCCCAGAACCATCACATAGTGGGTCCGGGTTCGATCCAGCGCCGGACCAGTGTAGTTGGTCGAAAGGCCGGTCACTCGGGACGACGTCCAGAGGGCATCCACATTCACGGTCGGGAATCGGTCGAAGAGGAAGACGACATACTCATCCGCCCCCGAGCCCGCCGTCCAGCGGAAGGTCGGGAAGCTGCCCGCCGTGGGGGCGAGGGTGTCCAGACGGCCCAGGGTCTCGGCCGTGACCAGCGCGCTCAAGGGAGATTCCGAAGCGGCCGGGAACTGGTCGAAGTTCGAACCCAGGGTCGTCACCCCGTAGCGGTAGAAGCTGAAGGGGTTCAGGCCGAGGTCCTGGAAGTAGGCGCTGAGCATGTCCACGTTCAGCTCCAGGCCGTTCACCGCGCCCGAGGTTCCGGTTCCACGATAGATCCCCCAGCCGTAGTGGTCGGAGAACCGAACCTCATCCCAGGTCAGGTTCGCCTCGATGGCGAGGTCGCTGCGCAGGGCTCGAGAGGAGGCGAGAGGGATGGTGGAGGCCCGCTCGCCGGGGAAGGCACGAGCCTTGGCCCAGTCGATGCCGGATCGGTCGGCACGGCCGGGATAGACGCTCACCCAGGTGACGACACCCAGACCCGTCGGAGCGGGCAGGCTGGGAAAGCCGCCGTTGCTCAGGACGAAGTTCACCGTCGCCGCACCGCTGGGCCGCACGGTGATGTTGTCGAAATCGGCCCGGTAGCCCGCCGCCATTGCGCGGACTTCGTAGGTCAGGGGAGCGGGCAGGTCGCGCAGCTCGAATTCGCCGTCCTTGTCGGTGTAGCCTCGCGCCGCCGCTCCAGCTCCGCTGTAGGCGAAGACGGGCACGCCGCTGAGCAGAAAGCCGTCGCGATCACGGACCGTGCCTCGCAGAACGCCCAGGTTCCCCTGAGCCGCCACGACGATCACGCCATTGCTCCGCTGGGAATCCGGATTGAGAACCGCCATCGTCCGGCCCTTGTAGAGCACGCCGTTCTGGGTCGCCTCCGCCGTGATCAGCCGGACGCCGGAATTCACTCCGGTCAGCTGATAGGTTCCGGCCGCGCTGGTGACGGTGGATCGCTCGCCGACCTTGACCGTGGCCCCCCGCACGGGCTGAGAATTGAGGTCAAGCACCTGGCCGGTCAGCGATGCCGTCGGCGGCCCCACCGGATCGCCGATGGAATCCACGGCCGTACAGCCGGCCAAAGCCAGAGCGCAGCCCGCCAAGACGAGGGGCGACAGAGCCGAAGAGCGGATCATCGCTGACCATGACGCGCCGACGGCCTTCGGGTTTCATCCGGGCCGGGAACGAGGTCAATCGGTCGTGACCCAGAACAGATGATTGGCCGCCGACGCCACCTGATCCGGACTGAAGAATCGCGGCGCAAGGAACGGCCGGTCGCCCTTCCAGCCCGGAGCGCTCTGGGGATGCGGCGTGAACGGACCCTAATTCGTCCGCCGATCCCGCAGCCATTTGGCTGAGGTGTCCAGGAAGAGGCGGTTTCGGCCGCCGGCGAAGGGGGTCTTGCCCCTCAGGTTCGCGGGGACCGAAGGGATCGTCGCCGGGAAGTAGGGGTTCACCGCCAGCTCGACGTCGCTCGGGCTCTCCGGCCGGCCGATGATCGGGCTGTTCGCCTCCTGCAGGTCAAGCACCGACTGGTCCGGCGTCTTGCCCCAAAGGTTGTCGATCGGCACAGGATCGGAGATCTGGTCGAATCGCCACATCCAGTAGTTCGCCGAATCTCGCCCGTCGAACTGTTCCACCCGCACCTCCGAACCGAACCGGGCCCGGGCGCCGGGGGAGGACCAGATCGCGGCGGACTTGAGGTACGGGCCGAGGACCGGAATCGCCCAGCCGGCTCGGGGATCGCTGGGAGGCCAGCCTGTCCAGGGTCGGTAGCCGCCGGGCAGGGCCGTCTTCAGGTCTCGACGATCCGGAAGGCGGTCGTCCCAGTCGGCCAGATAGAGCTGGACCCCCATGCCGACCTGCCGAAGATGCGACAGGCACCGGATCTGCTCCGCCTTCTCTTTGGCCCGAGCAAAGACGGGAAAGAGGATCGCCGCGAGGATCGCGATGATGGCGATCACCACCAGCAGCTCGATCAACGTGAACCCGTTCCGACGAAACACCACCTCTGAACTACGCCCCCCGCCGCCGCACCATCGGGACCGCCCGAACCGGAATCCAGGATCGGCGTAAGGAGTCTTCAGCGGATTCGGCATGATGAAGGAATCGATGACGGAAAGGGACCTCGGTTCGAATGATGTGCCGCCGGCGCCGCCCCGCCTGCCCCGGGACCTTTCGGGCTGGGTGGCGACCGCTCTGCTGGCCTCCCTGCTCATCTCGCTGGCCGTCTGGCAGTGGGCCTCGCCCGACCGTCCGGCCGAACCGAACGGCGAAGCTCCGCCGCCCCTGCCCGCCCTCGGGGTGCAGGACGAGGCCCAGCTCAAGATGATGGCCGTCCTGCTGACCCTCCCCGGAGGAGAGGTTCAGGCTCGGCCGCAGATCGCCGCCGCCGCCCGTCAGGCAGCTCGTGAGGCGAACCTGGATGAATCCGGAGCCTACGTCGCCCTGCTCCTGGCCCGAATGGCAGGCGAACCGGCTCCCCAGAAGGTGGTCGAGCTGCTGGGCGAGAGCAAGAGTCGCATCACCAAGGAGGCAGCGGTCCTGCTGACGGCCGAGAATCCCGACCCCGTCCTCCTCGCCCGCCTGACCGAAGAGGTCGCCCCGGATTCGGTCAGCAGTCGGATCCTGCGGGCCGAGCTGAAGGAGGAGGCTGGGCGGCCGAACCCCTACGAAGGGGTGATCGATCCCATTCAGGCCTTCTGGCTGATGGCGGTCCTGCTCGGTGCGGCCTTCGCGGTGGCCCTGGGCGTGATCGCCTTGATCCTGATGGGGACCCAGCATGCCCGGGGCACATGGGTCACCCGACGGCTGGACACCGCCCCGACCCTGCCCGATGCCGACCGGTTCGCCTTTCGATTCGCCGCCTTCTTCGTCTTCTTTGTGCTGGCCTCCGTCGTGGCGGGCCCGGTGCTGGGGGTGCTCCGTGCGATTCCGCCGCTGGGGGGTCTGGGGGTGGCCCTGCCGGGCATCCTGACTTTCGTTCTCGTGGCGCTTTTCCTTCGGGTTCCGATGCGCAACCGGGCCGATTCGCTCCGCTCGGTGTTCGGCGGAAGGTTCGAATGGCGGCATGTCTGGGTGGGAATCGGCGGCTTTCTCGCCAATCTCCCGCTGCTGCTCGTCGTCGTCTTTCTGGTGACGGCCATGAGCGCTCCTTTCGCGGGACGGGTTCCGGCTCCGTCGCACCCGATCAATGAGATCCTGACCCAGGGGGTCTGGGCGGTGATTGGGAGCTTTCTCGCGGCGGCGATCATGGCTCCCTTGCTGGAAGAGCTGACGTTTCGCGGTCTTCTCTTTCCGGCCCTGACGCGGATCATGCCCGTCTTCGGAGCGCTCGCCCTGCAGGGGTTCGTCTTTGCGGCGATCCACCCGCAGGGCCCGCTCGCCTGGCCGATGCTGATGATGGTCGGCATGGTCGCCGGATTCGTCGCCTGGAAGGAAGGCTCGCTCTGGCCGGCGGTCGTGATGCATGCCGCCCACAACGGCTGCATCCTGATCCTGGCGCTCAGCCTGTCATGAAGCGGATCCACCTGGACTGGGCGGCCGGGGCCCCGTTGCTGGCGGATGCTTCACGGGCGATGGAGCCCTGGCTGGAAGACCGCCCGGCGAACGCTTCCTCGCTTCATGCCGACGGCCGTCAGGCCCGCGCCGCCATCGACGAAGCTCGGGAGGCCTGCGCCGAGGCTGCCGGCTGCCTCTTCGGTGAGTTCCTCTTCACTTCCGGCGGGACCGAGTCGGATAATGCCGCGATCTTGGGAGCAGCCCTCGCCGCTCCCGATTCTCGACGCCGAATTCTGCTGGGCGCGGCCGAGCATCATGCCGTCCTCCATACCCGGCCGATGCTGGAAAGGCTCGGCTTCCGGGTCGATCTGGTCCCGGTGGATCGCCGCGGCTCGCCGAGAATCGCGGACCTCGCCGACCTGCTCGCGGAACTCGCCCATGTTCCACAGTTGCCCATACCAGT
>JAKRSE010000325.1 GCA_022402505.1 Fimbriimonadaceae bacterium
TCCGATCTGGCCGGCATGCGCCGAATCTACGGCGGAATCCACTTCATGGCGGACAACATCGCGGGTCTGGCCCTGGGCGCACAGGTCGCCGACTGGTCGCACTCCCAGCTGAATCCGGTGCCCGAGCCGGCCACGATGCTGCTCCTCGGCGGGCTGGGCGCGGGCCTTCTCCGACGCCGACGCCGGGCGGCTTCCGACCGGTCTTGACGACTTGGGCCATCATGGAGGCATGGCGGTTTCGGCAATCCTCCTGATGGGCGCCCTCGCATCGGCTCCGACCTCCCCCGTCCCGGTTTCGGTCGAGATGGGGGTTTGGCGCGGCCGAGACTCGGTGACCCTGGACAACGGCATCCTGGAGATGATCGTCGTCCCTTCGATCTCCCGGGTGATGGTTCTCCGCCGCAAGGGGGCGCACAACGTCCTCTTCAGCCCCGGTGAACCCGAGACCGTGGGGGCCTGGATCAACTACGGCGGCGACAAGGTCTGGTCCGCCCCGCAGTCGAACTGGGGCTGGCCGCCCGAGCCCGCCTTCGACCCCGGCCCGGCGACCCTGACCCTCATCGAGAACGGCGTCCGGCTCACCTCGCCGATCAATGCCAAGACCGGGCTCGTGGTCATCCGCGACGTGCTCCTGGAACCGGGCATGAACCGGGCCCGCTTCATCAATCGGCTGGAAAACCGGGCCGACGAGCCCCGGTCCGCCTCTCCCTGGCAGGTGATGCAGATCGCCCATCCGGCGGTGGCGGTGATGAACCTGGAGCCGGGAGCCCAGCCGCCCTTCTACAACTATCAGCCGGAGGGTCCGGTCGCTCCGTACCATCTGCACGACGCCCGCCGGAACACTCTGACTCTGATGCCGATGCCGAAGGTGGGCCGGAAGTTCGGCTCATTCGGTCCGGCGATCGATCCCGGCCTGACCGCTCTGACCCCGACGGACGTGATCACGATGAACGCGCTCCAGACGACGGCGGACGACCGCAACAAGTCGCTCTTTCCGGACGAAGGGTCTCGGTACCAGGTCTACATCTCGCCGACGGAAGGGCGGTACACGGAGCTGGAAGCCGCCGGCCCCGTCCGCCCCATCCCCCCCGGCGGCACCGCAACCCAGACGATCGTCGTCCGGGTCACGGCGAGGTGAGTTCGAGCGGCCTGGATCATTTCACAGAATCTTTACAATCGCGCTTGACATGACCAATAGGGGGTGGTAGCGTGGGTTGCATGAGAGCCTTTCTCATCGTGATCGCAGGCGCCGGCCTCGGCTCCTTCGTTTCCGGTCAGGGCTTTCAGGGATGGCGCTTGATCGACGAGGACCCGTTGCTGACCACAATCGGGACGCACACCCAGACCTTCGAGAATCGGACCTCCGCTCCAATCACCGCCACCTTCACAAACGTCCGGCTCATCGACAATCGGTGCTGGGGCTGGACGGGCGAAGACTTTGCCTACCCCGGTCCGAACTGGGATTCGTGGCTCTCCATCCTCGTCGACCCGGCCAGCGAGACCTTGGGGACTCTGTCTCAGGCGGGTGAGGTGCCTGCGAACAAGAAGCTGCATTTCCACCGACGATACGAGACCACGATCCGCAAGCAGACCTTCCTCCCCAAATCCCCTCCCTACCAGATCGCGGAAAGGACTCGAAGAACCGAGGAGCACATCGAGATCGAAAGAGTCTATGAAGACCTATGAGACGGTTCCAACCAACCATTGCTGCCTGCCTGCTTGCTCTTGCAACGTGCTCCTTCTCAGTCGACCTGGTCTACGTTGCGCCGTCAGGCGTTGAGGTTCCGCCTGGGCTGGGCCCGGGCGGTCCGCCGTCGGCACGGAGTGAGCGGGCCACATCCCTGGCCGAACAGGGTCATCATCTCTTCAAGCTCGCCGACCCAGAGCTTTGGGTCGTCATCCACCCTGACACCGGCGCCCTCTCTGACCTGCAGACCCTGGAGGCCCTGATGACGGCGGTCGCGGCCCATGGTCCCTGGCTGCGGCCGGACGAAGTGCCAGACCGACTCCGATCGCGCATGGCCGGAGCAGGCGAAGCCGATCCAGATTCCCGAGTCAGGATCCAGCGGGAAGAGTTCATGATCCTCTCCAGCCCACTGGGTGATGTCGAATTCCCCATGGGACAAGCTGCCTTGGCCGGACGGGGACGGAGTTCCGAATTCGAAGGTCGGTTCTTCGGCGCCGAGCCGGGATCTGGCCCAAGAGCCGAGGGTCCCGCGCCTCCGGCTTCTGCACCCATTCGGAGGCATGGAATCACTCTGAGCTCCGTCGTGCCGGCCGAACGCCGGGCCCTCGCTGAATCCCTTGCCCTCAAGCAACTCCACGGGCTCATTGATGCCAGGACCCAGGCCTTGACCAAATCGATCGCCCAGGCTCATGGTCTGGGAGCGAGTCGCGGTCTGCCGCCGGCAGGAAGACTCGGTGAGGTGCCTGGGGACCTTCTAGCCGCCTTCGCCGGCTTCGCCCAGAGCCGACCGACCGAGGTCCGTGACCCGTCGGACCGAGGCCGACACCTTTCCGCTTCGGAAGTCCTCTCGAGACTGGACTCGGCAACCTCCTTCCGGATCGTCCGCCGCATCTCGCTCAGCTATGCCAGCCCCGGAGTGGTCACCACGACCTACCTGGGAGGAATGGTCTCCCTTCCGTGATGAGATCAAGGACGAGACCATCCCCCCCACGTCGTCCGGGTCACGGCGGGGAGAATCTGAGCTTCCGGCTTCGTCGGACTACATACTGAACACTGTCTGCGATATGTCCTGCAGATTGGGGTAAACTAGCATGCATGACGGCGTGGACCCTGCTTGTTGCCGGCGTCGTGTTGAGCTCCTTCGCCTCCGCCCAGGGCTCCCAGGGCCGGCCGCTGATCGACGCGAATCCTCGACCGGCTGCCGACCTTCTCGTCATCACCCCTTCCGGTGAGGAGCCGCCCGAGAAGATCGCCCGGGAGTACGAGTCGGCCGCCTGGATGGAGGCGGCGGAGGCTCTCGCCAAGTCCGACGCCTATGAACTCTGGAAGCTGGATGAGAGGCAGCTTTGGGTACTGGCTCACGTGGACGCCGGGCCGCTTGGGGATCTGAGGAACGCCGAGGCCCTGGTGGATGCGGTTCGAATGCACGGGGAATGGCTTTCGCCGACGCAGGTGCCGGATCTCCTCAGAGGATCGGTTCACAACCCCGGGAGTCCGAATCCGACGTCTGCCTTCCGAGTGACGGCTGAGGAGTTCGTGGTCGTCTCCGGTCCGGACGGCGAGATGGAGATTCCCCTGAACGAAAACCTGCGAACCGGGCGACGCATGGGCGATGACTTCGTGGGGCGGCTCTTCGACCCTCGCTCCTCCGGCACGGGAGCCGCCGCAGGTGAGCCGACCTCACCCCCGCGTATGCTTCGGGCCGGCCTGACCCTGACTCCCTACGGTCCGGCTTCCCGGCGGTCCGACATCCTCCTGCAGGGACTGGCCGAGTTCAACCGGCGACACGAATTGCGGATGGAAGTCCTGGCGACGACCATCGACCGGATCCCCTCTCTCCGCCGCAACCGAAGCCTGCCTCCCGCAGGCCGATTCGGCGACCTCCCGTCCGACTTCGTGGAGCGGCTTCGCTTCTTTGAAGGGGCGATGGCGAGCTGGGTCATGGACGCGGAATCCAAGAACCCGCTGACATCCGCCGAAGTCCAGAGGCGGTTCGACGGGGCGACCTCCTACCGATTCGTGCGGCGGCTCTGCCTGAGCTCCGCCCGTCCCGGCATCGTGACCCGAGAATTCTTGAAGCCCGATCTGCCCTGAATGGGTGATCAGCGGGGCGGAGTCGGGGCTGGCGTGACGGTGAGCTTGACCTCGACAAGGTTCCCGCTGACCCAGGCGCGGAGGGTCGCTTCGCCCCCGGCCGGGAGCCCTCGGACGAACCCGCCCTGGTCCACCCAGGCGGCGCCGATGCAGCTCCAGATCACCTCGACGTTCGGAATCTCGCGGCCCTGGCCGTCCAAGACCCGGAACCGGCTGAAGACCCCCGGCTCGATCGTCGGACGCCCCTGAATCACCAGGTCGCGGCGGACGGGAGCCTCTTGGACCAGGTCGAAGAGGAGGATGCCGTTGGCGACCGGCCGGCTCTCATTGCCCGCCGAACTGGGCCGGTTGAGGCTGATTCCGCCCAGAACCATCTCGCTGGAGCCGCCACCGTCCAGGTTGAGGGCGTCGGTGCAGCCCAGCTCCTTCATCACATCGACCAGCTCCGCCAGCGAGACGCCTCGGCTGACTCCGGCCTGGCGGCCGTCCACCACCACCAGCCAGAGATCGCCGGACGGAGTGACCCCGACGGCGGTGCGCGGATGACGGGTCGTGCTGAAGGGCGCGTCGAAGCCTTCGGACGCGACCTCGATCTTCGCCTCGCCCTTCTCCAGGATCAGGGGCCCGCCTCCGACCGCCTGTTCGTGGCCGCCCAGGTCGAAGCCGGTGATCCCCCCGGTGATCCTCACCGAATCGCCCGCCTTGAGCCCGGCCAAAGCGGCTGCCGAAGTCCCCGATCCGCTCAGGACCAGCGTCCCGCCTTCCACCTTCATCGGTCTGCCATCCCGGACCACTCGGGCGACCCGGGCGGTGATGTCGTTGGCGGCCGTCACCCTGGCCGAGGGAGCCTCCAGAACGACGTGGACCCCGCCGTCCTTCAGCCAGGCCTCGCCGGCGGCCGGCGTGTTGAGGACCAGGGCGTTGTCGGCCGCTTCCTGGTTCAGACCGGTGATGTTCCAGACGGTCGATCCGGAGGCAGCCTTCAGGTCGTGCCCCGCTCGGCCGATCGCCGCCCCGCTCCGACCCCACGCCAGGAAGCTTCGGTTCGGGAACGGAAGGCTCACCAGCTCCCGATCGCGGAGCATCAATCCCAACGGATCGCCCGTGAAGGGGAAGAAGTCGGCGTTCACCCCGGCCACGGCCGTGGTTCGGGTGACCATGGGGATCATCGCCTCTCGGCCCTTGGTGGGGGGCGAATCGCCGTAGACCTGCCCGCCGCCGTTTTCGGGCTTGAGGACGAAGGTCTCCGCCCCAGGGGTCCAGCGCAGGGCGTGGATCATCAGCGGCTTTTCGAAATCGACCACGGCTCGGTAGGTGAGGCCGGGGCCGATCGGCTTCTCCCAGGTGCGGACCTGGGCGATCGCCGCCAGCGGAGCCGCGAGGACCAGCAGGGCGATCAGACGGCGCATGGCGACTCCAGAAGCTTGAGGGTTCCGGCGTCGGCGTCCAGCTCGGCCCGGACGCCGAGCGGGATCGAAAGCATCGTCTTCATGTGACCGAAGGGATAGTTGACGACGGTCGGCACGTCGATCCCCTTCAGCCGGTCCTCCACGATCCGCCGCCAGGGCCAGGCGCCGATCTTCTCGTCGGATCGGCCGTCGGTGCCGGTCATCTCGCCGATCACGATTCCGGCGGCCGACTGGAGGATGCCCGTGTTGCGCAGGTGGGTCAGCATCGCATCGACCCGGTGGGGATTCTCGTCCACGTCTTCGATCAGGAAGATCTTGCCCGCGGCATCCAGCGGGTCGGGGGTGCCGATGGAATCGCAGAGCAGGCACATGCAGCCGCCGGTCAAAACGCCCTGGACCGTGCCGCCGACAAGGGTCTCGGCCCGCTTGGCTTCGGCCGGAAAGGGGTCGCCGCCCTTCAGCAGCTGCCTCAGGGATTCGATCACCCAGGGCTCGCGGGGAACCGAGAGGGTGATCAGCATCGGGGTGTGCATTGTCACCAGGCCGCGCCGGTTGAGGGCGAGGTGGAGGGTCGTGATGTCGCTGAAGCCGCAGAGCATCTTGCCGGATTCGGCCATGAGGTCCAGGTCCAGGTGGGGGAAGAGGCGGGCGCAGCCGTAGCCGCCGCGCGAGCACATGACCGCCTTCACGTTCGGGTCGCGAAAGGCGTCCATCAGGTCGGCCGCCCGATCCTCATCGTCGGCCGCGAGGTGGCCGTTTCGGCTGTAGACGTGCCGACCGAAGGTCACTCGGTAGCCTTCGGCTTCCAGGAAGGCGATTCCGTCGGCGGTCTGCTCGGGGGTGAGGGCGGAGGCGGGGGAGACGACGCGGACCTCGTCTCCCGGCTTCAGGGCGGCCGGCTTCAGCATCGCCCGCCAGTCTATCCCGGCGAAGGCATCCGGAACCGGAATCGCGGGAGCTTCAGGCGGTCGCAGATCGGGTCGAAGCCGAGCCATCGCTCGTTCAGATAGTCCACCAAGGCCTTCTGCTTGTCCTTCGGCCAGCGGGCGATCATCCTACGGCAGAAGCGATCCAGTTCCGCATGGGTCTGCCGGCTGGGGTCCACTGCGAACCATCCGCCGTAAATCCTGAGCCCTAGGATCGCCGTGAGCCTCAGACTCGGGTGCTCGCGTTCGATCCGCCTCATGTCGTCCACCAGGGGAAGGTAGGTGCGCGGGTTGAGCGTCTTGGATGCGCCGACCCACGAGCTCAGCCCCGAGTGAATGATGTGGATGTCGTTCGGGAACGCGGCTCGCAATCTTCTCGTCAGTCTCGGCTGATACTCCATCTGACCACACGACAGGTACCAGGCATACATGTAACTCTTTTCTGGATACGGCTCGTCACAGAGGTTATCAAAGGCCAGAACCTCAACTTCGTTTCGAACCTTCTTGATCCAGTAGGTAGCCGCATTCAATACACGATAGCGGCGCCGCACTCGTTCCGGATCCGTTCCATAGTCGAACATTCCATACATCGAATGCGGCAGAAGACGGCGAGCGTAGCTGGCGTACCACTTTCGGAAGGTGGGGATGCCGCCTTTTGCAGCCTTCGCGGCCTCAGCATCGACCTCCGCCCCGATTCGAGCGAAGCCGAGATCCGGTGCGGTGAAGGAACCGTTCTCGGCTTCAAGCCAGGCCGGTTTCCGGTCATAGCTCTTCGGCGGGCCTGAAGGCGGCGTCTGGGCTGCCGCAAGGCCTCCGAGCAGGAAAGCAGAAACGAGTCCTGCGGACTTCCGCATCGCCTTTCAGTCTACTCCGCATCCATCTGTGCTCGGACGCGTCATGATGGACGGCATGGCCAAGCGACGTTCGATCACTCCGGAGGACCTTCTGACCCTCCAGTTTCCCGGCGATCCTCATGTGAATCCGAAGGATGGGAGGGTGGCGTTCTGTCTACGGCGGTTCTCGGCGAAGAACCGGATGGTCGGACAGATCCATGTCCTCGACCCCGAGACCGGGCGGAACGACGCCTGGACACACCAGGAGAACGGGGCCGGGCACGCCCGGTGGTCTCCTCAGGGCGACCGGCTGGCCTTCGTCGCCAAGCGGGGCGAGCGGCCCCAGATTCATGTCATGCCGGCCGGCGGGGGCGAGGCGAGGCCGCTCACCGACTTCCCCGAGGGGAGTCTCGGATGGTTCCAGTGGTCGCCGGACGGGTCGAAGCTGCTGGTCAGCTTCCGCGAGACCCCGGCCGAACGGACCTCGGCCGCCTCCGAAAGCCGCCGGAAGGCGGGCGATTCCACCCCGCCCTGGGTGATCGAAGACCCGATGTGGCGCATGGACGGCGACGGATTCTTCGGCGAAGCCCGATTCCGTCTCTGGCTGGTCGATGCCCAGACGGGCGAACATTCCCTGCTCTATGACCGCAACCCCGAGGGCTCCCCGGCTTCGGTCTGGCTGCCCGATTCCAGCGGCATCATCGTCGTCCACACCCGGAACGCCGAACCCTGCTTCCAAACGACCGACGACGGATTCTGGCGGGTTGATCTGAAGGGGAAGGCCAAAGCGATCCCCTGCTCGGTCCCGGGAGGCAAGGGGACCCCTCGAATCTCGCCGGACGGCGGGCGCCTGGCCTGGATCGGCTGCGACCGAGAGGAGGGCTGGGGCGTCTTCAACCGGCGGCTGTGGGTGATGGACCTCAAGGGAGGCGAGCCGACATGCCTGACCGCCGATTCGGACGAGGACTTCGGGGTGATGACCCTCAGCGACACCAACCCGGGTCACGTCAGCGACGGCGGCGGCAGCGGGTTCCTTGTCTGGACTCCCGACGGCTCCGGGCTCCTGGCGGGCATTGGGAAGCATGGATTCGACGGGCTGATCCGGGTCGATGCGGAGACGGGCGCGATGACGTGGCTGGTCGAGGGGCCCCAGTCCTTA
>JAKRSE010000326.1 GCA_022402505.1 Fimbriimonadaceae bacterium
AGAAGCGCGTCCACCTGCGGCCAGAGCTCGGGAGTCAGGTACCCCGAGCTCACCAGCTTCGCCACCGCATCCGCCAGAGCCACGAAGTCCTCGGCCACCGAACGGCTGAACTCGAACAAAGGCGCCAGGTGGGCGGCATCGGGGAAGTTGAGCGTCGTCAGCGGCCGGAGCAGCTGGGCCGTGACCTGGTGCGCCACTCGCTCCCGCTTCCGCTGGACCGCCCGCATCAGGAGCCCGCTGGCGTTCTCGCCGTTCGCCTTGTTCGAATTCTTCGCCTCGAGCACCGACTGGTAGGCGCCCAGAACCCCGAGGAGCATCTGGCGGTCGCACCGATCCAGCGCCTCAAGGAACGCCCTCCCATCGCTCTTGGCCTCGATCAGCTTGAGGTCGGCTCCGTTGGCCACGACCATCGCCGAAGCCCCCTGAAACCGCTCGATGTCCTCGAGCATCACCTGCTCGGGCGTCTTTCTCCCAGGCTTGGTCCCCAGGCCCGAGCTCGGCGGCAGGATTCCCACGACCGAGGGCGTCGCCATCAATCCCATGAACCGAAAGAACTCCGGCATGGTCTTCATCGCGAAGACGTAGGGGTTGTACGCCGATCTGAGGACCGTCTCCGGAAACTCGATGACCAGGAACTTCTCGAGCGGAGCCGGAGGGCCGTTCCAGATGGTCTGGTTCCGCGGCAGGTAGCCGAGGCGCCGTCCGAACTCATCCTCCACGAAGCTGATGTCCTCGCGACGCTTCACGGCGAGCCGCCCCGGAACCAGACGCCGAACTCCGTCCATCTCCCGGAACTCCCACTCGATCTCGGCCGGCGCCGCCTTGATCGCGAGCGCCTCCAGAAGCTCCTCCAGAACCAGCGGAAGCGGCTCGTGCAGGCCGTCGAGCGCCTTGCGGCAGAAGTCGGCGATCTCCTCCGCCCTCCCGACATCCGGGTCGCCGTCCGGCAGGGCCCGGGGCGAGACCGTCCCTTCGGCTCCCAGAATCAGGCTCTTCCAGATCTCCACGCCCGCCGAGATCGCAGGCTGCCTGAGCATCTCTCGGTAGACCTGCAGTCCTCGCTCCCCGGTCAGATCGTCGAAGGCCAGCGGCGTCACCCTCTGCCCGTTCAGCCCCTGCCGGAGCCCGCCCACCGTCGAAATCCGCTGGGTCAGAGCCCTCATGTCCGCCTCGGAAGCCACGGCCCAACCATCGCCCGGGCGGACTCACCCTCGACGCCTCCCGCCGACCGCCGACGAGTAGCCGAAGCTCGCATGGAGAAGGAACCACCGGATCGCCTGCCCCATCGCGTCCACCTGGTCGTCGTGCTTCGCCTTCGGGAATCCCGCCAGCTCCGCCTCGAACCCCGCCGCCCAGGGCGTCAGGCCGGGATGGGGGGTCGCCACCGAGCCCGCCTGCCAGGCGCCCGTCGTCGCCGCCGCCCGCCCCTCCTTCGCCGCCCCGTGCGCCGAGACCGGAACCATGATCGGGATCTCCCTCTGGAGCGTGTCGATGATCGCCGGACCGTTCGCCGCATCCTCCACCAGAACCGCCGCGGCCGCCGGATGGGCGCTCAAAACCTCGCGGATCGCCTGGACCGTCGCCGTGAAGCTGAGCCGCTCCCGCACCTGGTCCAGAAGCCACGCCCGTCCCTCCGCCCAGCCCCAGACCTGGATCACGACGTAGTCCGAGTCCTTCGCCGCCTTGAACGTGGCGTCCACCGAAAGGATCACCAGCTCGAAGTCCGTCGGCAGAACCAGGATCGGAACCTGGATCTTCGAGACCTCCCCGGACTTCGCATCGACCGCCGTCACGACCTCGGGTGCGGCCGTCTCCCACGGCCGCACCCAATGCCGTCGCCACTGGGCCAGGAACATCAGACCGCCCGCGGGAGCCGGGTCCTGCTGAAGCTGGGCCGCCGCCTGCTCCGGCCCCAGGTCGCGTTCCATGTCCGCCACCACCTGGGCAGGGAACATCCCGGGGAAGAGAAGCTCCCCTTCCTCGCGGGGGTCCTTCCAGCCGAGCGACGTCGGGACGCTGATCCGCAGGTCCTGACGCATCGGGAGGATCAGGCACTCGTAGCCCGCCGCCTTGCAGGCGTCCCCGATGTCGCCCTCCGCCACCCGCTGACCGATCACGACCCGCCGCTTCTGCCGCATGTCCCGGAACCGGGTGCTCATCGCCTTCTGGAACCAGTCGACCACGCCCTTCAGCGCCTCCGGAGTGTGGCGGCCGTCGCCGATGTTGTGGCCGTCGTCCAGGATCAGGACGTTCCCGCGAAAGCCCGTCCCCTTCGATCCGACCGACAGGGCCAGCCGCTCGCCGCCCTGGGTCGTCCGGTAGTAGCCCTTCGTGTTCTGGTCTCCCTTCAGGCTCCAGTCCCGGCCGTAGGAGCTCCGGTACCAGTCCGACTCCACCACGTCCCTGGTGCGGACCGCATCCCGCAGGGCCAGATCCTGGGCGTACGAGGCGGTCAGGATGCCCCATTCCGGGCTCCTCGCCCAGATCCAGGCAGGCCACAGCACGACCCCGAACAGCGACTTGTTCATCCCGGGCGGGATGTTGATCAGCAGATCGCGGATCGAGCCTTCATAGACCGCCTGCAGGTGGTCCGCCATCGCATCGAGGTGCCACCACCACTCCAGGTCGATGTCCGGCGAGACGAGCGGCCAGGCCTGCCGGACGAACTCGGCGAACGAGGCCCGCCCCGCCTCAAGCTCCGGATCGGCCCCGTCAGTTGCGGCGAGCTCCGCCAGCCCCTTCTGAAGGCTCAGGAGCGCGGAGTCGAGCAATCTCGGCTTGGATTCCTCGAAGGGCAGACGGCTCCTTGACATGGCGGTTCACAGCGTCGAGCAGATAGGCGACCAGCGCCTGAGCCTCCCGGGCGGTCAGGCTCGACGCTTCGGCCTGCCGCTGACGAGCCATCGCCAGAAGCAGGTTCGCCTTGGAATGCATCAGGCTCAGCGCCGCCCGCTCGTGTCCCTGAATCGCCGCGCCGTCTCGAACCATCGCCTGCAGCTTCGGCAGAGCCTCGAGGAGCGAGACCCCCTCGTCTTCGGCCGACCTCTCCGCCAGCAGTTCGAGGAACTCCGACATCCGGCCCCAGGCCTCCGCCGAGGTCGTCCCGCCCATCAGCCGCAGCCGCTCGGTCAGCAGAGCCTCGACCACCGCCGCCTCGTCCCTCAGGTCCTGCTCGCCCTGGATCGCCTCTTCGAAGGCGCCGAGCAGACCCTTGGGCAGATACTTGGAATACCTCCCGCTCTTCAGCGGCGCTCCCGGCGATTTGCCCCCGTGAAGGCGGCACCGGTTCGAACCCTCGCAGGGCGACTTCTGGCACGGCTTTCCGGACCGGGTCTTCGCTCCGCAGATGCGCCGCTTCGGCTCCTTCATGGGGTTCCCCCGCCTTCACCGGGTTCCAGGTTCAAGCCCGGATCACTTCACCAGGCTTCGGGCGCCCCACCGGACCAGGATCGCCAGCGCGTTCCCCAGATGGTCCGCCGCCCTGCGGAACTCTTCGAGGACCTTCCGGCGGTCGGTGTGCTCCCGCTCCACGCCGAAGCGGTCGCAGAGCCAGCGGACGTCCTTCTCCGGCAGAGTGACGGCCCGGTCAGCCGCCGCGTCGATGCCTTCGAGGTTTCGGTCGATCAGGCCGTTGATGATCCCGGCCAGCAGGGCCCTGGGGCCTCCGAGGATGTCGATGATGTTCATCGACCCGAACCATCGCGCCCTTGCTCCAGGATTGCCGAGATCCTGGCGAGCATCTCCTTGTTCGCCCTGGTGCGCTCATCAACCTGGGAGATCGTCGCCTTGATCTCGCGAACGACCTCCCGCGTTTCTGCCCGGTCCTGGAGCCCTGAAGTTTCAAGCGTCTGGACGCGCTGAGTCAGTGAACCGACGACGATCCCCGCAGTCACCAGGGCTCCGAACAAAGAGAGGGCGACGCCGATCGCGGCGATCAGCAGGCTCGCCTGCCGCTCGGACTGACTCATAGACCAACCTCAGGAAGGAGCGGAGTCAAGGCAAAGCCTGCCGAAATGCCGCCGAGAAGGCGGGCATAGAGCTCGTAGGGATTGAACCGGACATCCTCGCCCGAATCGATCCGGTTCTGGATGGCCGCCCGGTACTTGCACCAGTCGTAGAGCCCGACGATGATGCCGCCAATCAGCGTCCAGAAAATCCTCTGAGTGCTCATCACCCCAAACCATCGCCAGTCGAAGGAAACCTCGTTGAAGCGAGACGCCGCCTGCTTGCCCTTTCGGGCTCCAAGGGGCCAGGCTCGGGACTCATTGCGCCCCAGTACAGTGTTGGCAGGGCTCAGGCAAGAATGAATCATGGACGGGGCAGAGGATAGTACATCAGAAAATTTTGATAAATAGGGTCGAAAAAGCTTCCAGGACTCTGGTAGCCTCATCTGCATGAACATCATGGTCCGGCTCCTGCTCCTGTTCTCTGGTGTTGCTGTAACGGTAGCAGGGCCGCAAGAGACGATTAGCCTCAGAGTGCTGATACTGGACGACCTCGAGCCTCGCCCGGTCGCCTTTGTTGACTTTGAGGCCGTGAGCGAGTCAGGCCCCACCGTCACCCAGCGGACAAACGAGGCTGGTGAGGTTGTTTTCAGACTCGTCCCCGGTTCCTACACGATCCGGAACGTCCGTCCGGTTCAGTTCAAAGGCAAGGATTATGTCTGGTCCAAGAGGGTTACCGTCGCCACGGGTCGGACGGACTCTCTAACGTGGACTGATGCAGATGCCACTTCAACGGTGTCCATAGGCACCCGCCAAGCCACAACAGAAACAGCTATTTATCAGAAATTTAAGAACTCAGTTGTGACGGTTCTTTCTGATGCCGGGAAGGGCTCTGGTTTCTTGATAGACAAGAAGAATGGCCTGATACTGACCAATTCGCACGTGCTTACTGGCAGCCTTAGTCTCGCTGTTGCATTCAGCAAACGGGAGCAAGTCTCAGCTGTAGTGGTCGCGGAGGACCCTCGATTGGACCTGGCTGTAATTGCGGTCGCTCCCGAGAAAGTTGCCAACCGAGAGCAACTACCATTGCTTCCAACTGGGCAGCCAATCGGGTCTGAGGGAGAGCGAGTGGTGGCGATCGGATCTCCACTTCATCAGGAACAGGTGTTAACCATGGGTATTATCTCCAAGGTTGAAGAGAATGTCTTGTTTTCTGATGTATCAATCAACCCCGGAAATTCTGGCGGGCCTGTTTTGAACGTTGCCGGCCAGGTTGTCGGCGTCGCAACGTTCGCAGACTTGGGCCGCGGCACGCCTGGCCTTGGTGGGATTGTACCCATCAGGTTGGGTGAGCCTCTCATTCAGGCCGCAAGGGCCAAGGTGGCGTCACTAGAGGTCGTCTCCAAACCTTTGCCAGTAGTTTCCAGTGTATCAATACCGAGTGACATGTTGGAGGCTATTGCGTCGAACATCAAGAAGGATCCACCATTCATCGCTGCACCACGTAACTTTAGAACCTACATGATTACTCCTTTTGATATGGCGGCCTCTGAAGTGAGATACCAGCAGGAGTTGCAACGAAAGATAGCCCGGAGATACAGAGGGAAGCTCCCACCGGACCAGGCTGCGGCTTTCGGTCCGTCGGGCTTCTGGACCACATATGTTTCTAGCTCAAATGATCCTCTTGTGGTGTTCCAAGTCTTGCCTTGGCCGAAGCAGACCAGCGGCAGCGTCTGGAATCAGCTTTTGTTTGGGGGTGCCGCTGGTCCCGCTAAGCTTGAACTCCGGGACGACTTTCTTAAGCTAGAGCTTTACAGGAACGGTCAACTTGTGGAACCGATCCGACGGTCCAGGATTCGGGACACAAAGCTTTACCTATCCTACTCCATAGAGCTAGACGATACGGCTATGGCTGGTGTTTACTCCTACGATCCAAGAGAGTTCCGCCCTGGCTCGAAGCTTCAGGCCAGGGTGTGGAAGAACGATGGCAGGTCATCCACTGACTACCAGATTCCAGACTCGCAACTGAAGCGCATATGGGGTCAGTTCGAAGCTTGGGCCGAGATGGCTGGCGACAAATAACTGCGTCTTCAGAATTGGCCCCTAGGGGATGTGAGTCGCGCTGTGTGACGGGTCGATTCTAGGATAGCGGTTTGGCGTGACCCTTCGTCAGCACGACGCTCCTGGCTTCTGCATCGACGGCGATCCGGGCGCGGCCGCGGGCGGCATCGGCCAGGGAGACCCATCCGGCCCCGGAAGAATCGACCTGGACGACGGTGAGCCCGAGGATCGCAGGCCACCCGAACACCGCGGCCACGTCCTTCCGACGGACCAGGTTCCGCCCGCCCTCGAGGATCACCGGACCCGGCCACTCTTCGCCCCCCATCTGGCCGCTCATGATCTTGATCCTCCAGCCCGGCGAGGTCCTCGGAGTCGGCTCGGGCCTCCGCGCCTCCAGGATCAGACCTTCCACCCAGCTTTTCGACACCAGGCGCCCAGGGCAGGTCTTCCTCGTGCTCTTGTCGTCTCGGTGGAAGTTCCAGCGGTTCGTACCGATGCGGTCCAGCAGAGCCTCGGCCGCCTGAGCCGCATTGTGCCAGCAGGCGAGCCCCCGACCGCTGCGCGGATCTTCCCGGTCATAGTCGCCCAGGACCTCGATCCCCAGAAACCGGGAATTGAACTCCACCGCGTGGACTCCCCGTCGGTCCAGCCTCTGAAAGACGATGATCCCATCCTCTCGGTCATCCACGAAGAGATGCGGCGCCCCCGACCATCCAAGAGTGTTCTCGTAGTAGTGGCGAAGGTTCTGAAGATGGGCCTGGGTGAACCCGGCCGGCCTCATTGAAAGGCTCGGATTTGCCGTGTGGTGAAGCGTCACCCCCACCGGGTTCCAGCCCGGCGAGGCGAGGTGGGCCTGTCGAAGATGGAGCCGGAAGGCCTCGGGAGTGAACCTGCGGCCGACAAAGGGAATCGCCATGCCCTCAACCATCGCCCGCCAGACCCGCGAGCTCCGGAATCTCCGCCAGCCGCTCTCGCACCCTCTGGAGGATCGCGGCGGCCTTTCGCGGCCGAACGCCGAGCCATCGGCCCCCCTCCTGAGGCGACGTGATCTCGCAGAGCAGAAGCACTCCGGTCGTCCACTCCTCGTCGGGCCAGTCCGCCGCAGCCATGTTCCGCCGGATCGCCTGAATCGCCTCCGAGAACTCAGCCGAAGCCTGGATCGATCCGGCGTCGCTTCGTCTCTCCCGGCTGCGCTCCAGGTTCGGCTTCATCGCCTCGACCGCCCGGTCCTGTCGGGCCTTGTGTCGAAGGGCCGTCCTCGACCAGCTTCGCGATTCGTTGGCCAGCTTGTAGCCGATCCACATGCCGAGAGACCCCTTGGCCGGATTCCAGCGGCGCAGCAGATCCGGCATCCTCTCCAGCAGGTGCCCCTCGAGGTCTTCGACCGCCTCGATCCCAAGACCACGCGCCTTGTCGTGCGCCAGCTTCTGCACGAGTCGCCGGTTCAGATCGACGATCTTGGCCAGAGCCTCAGGGTCACGCTCCCACCAGACCCTTCGCCAAAGCAGGCATTCCTCCGTCCGCCTCGGCTCGCGCCCGGACCCGGTGATCTTCACGATCATCGCCGGGAGCTCAAGCTGATCGGGATGGACCTTCCTGCCTCGGCTCACGCAGACCGCTCCCAAAGCTCTTCGAGCGTCAATCCTCCGGCCAGCTTCAGAAGGTCGTCCAGACACGGGTCCTGCAGGGTCTCCTCAAGCGTTTGGCCGAACCGCCTAGCCTCCCGAACCGATTCGACAACCCAGGCCTGAATTTCGGCTTCGCTCCAGTCCCCGGACTGCCGGTTGTCGATGATCCATCTCAGGCCATACCGCACCGTCATCCCGCCATGCACCGTGCAGAGGAACCTGGGCCCGGATTGAGCTTCGGGACTTGGATCGGGGAATCGCTCGCGCACCTCGACGGGCAGCGGCCAGAACCGACAGCTGCGAACCACCAGCCGAGACACCTGCCGCATTTGGCCCGGACTCAGCCCGGCGTCGACGGCCAGCCCCAACACGGTCTCGCACCACTCGGCAAGATCGACCTCAGCCCGGGGGGCGAGCCCGTTTCGCTTCAAGGCCTCCGGCATGGCGTCCACGACCGAGGCGAGGCCTCCATGCGCCTTTCGGGTCTCGGAGCGGTTC
>JAKRSE010000327.1 GCA_022402505.1 Fimbriimonadaceae bacterium
TTGCCGGGCGCGAGGTGTCCGGGCTGATGGAAGCCTGGGAGCAGACTCACGCCCGGATCGAGGAGCTCAAGGCGCTTCAGGGCTGAACGCTGACCGGCGTCGGGTCCGGCAGTCGAAGCAGAACCTCTCTCAGGTCGAACAGCATGAAGTTGCGGTCCTTGGAGTTCATCATGACCAGAACTCCGGCCGGCAGCTTCTCGCCGAGGGGTGCGGTCACGGCCTCCAAACCGTCGGTGGCATCGGCCGGCGTGGGGATGGCGACCAAAAGCCGAGGGGTCTCTCCGGAGATGTCCCAGACCATCAGCCGGCTGCCGCCTTCCAGCTGGTCGCTGCTGAGCAGAAGCCGTCGGCCTTCATTGCGGATGACGGCGAGGCCCTCCCGGTCTCCCTGGTAGATCTCTTCGCCCAGCGGCGGGGCTTCCGTCGACTCGGTCACCGCCGATGCGACCCTTCGAATGGCGAACAGCTCGTCGCTGAAGAAGAGCTCTCCGGTCTCCCGGTCCACGACGAGAGCCTCGATCTCCCCGTTCTGCTCGGCGTCCATGCCCGAGAAGGAGCCGAACCGCCCCTTCAGCTCCAGATCCCACTTGCCGGCGGAATTCTTCTTCAGCTCATACCGAGCCAGGTAGCCCTCGGCCGGCCCGGTCTTGGGCGAGACGAAGGCGGTGATGGCCCCGGTCTCGGAGCTTCGGGTCAGGGCGACGCCCATCGGCAGGCCTTCGTCTCCCTGTGCGTCCGGCAGAAAGGCCGCCGATCCTGATGCCTCGACCGCCTCTCCCTCGGCGTTGATCTCGTAGATCCGGATCCGTCGCGCCGCCCGCTCTGTCGCGACCATCAAGGCCCGCGGCGACCCCTCCTCGGTCCACTGGATGATGTCGACGTTGTTCGGCCGATCCAGCGGGGTGATCGACTGGACGACCTTCCCGGCCAGGTCGAACGCATAGAGCCCGCCGGAGACCTCGTTCTTGTCGGTGCCCCAGATTCGGCTCTTCGCAGGATCGGTGGGATGGATCCAGATCGCCGGATCGTCGGCGTCGTGGGGCACCGGCTCGGTCACGGCGATGGGCGAGAGCGGCGTCACGGCGGCCTGCGCCTGGTCGGCCGGGGCGGGGGTTCCGCCGGAGGCAGACTCCCCGGCCGGCGCCTGACAACCGACCGCAACAAGCAGAAGCACGGGGAGGAATACCCTCATGGCCGCAATGTTACAAGATGACTTCGACCATCCGGGACGATCTGGCCGTGGGGCGGCCGCTCATTTCTGCGCGAAGCTCCAAGCGACGGGCACGGACAAGCAGCTGTGCCGTCAAGGCCGAGGACCAGTCGTCGGTCAGGACCGCCTTCAGACTTTCCGACTCCCGCAGGGGCTGGGTCAGATCCATCATCCTGATGCCTCCGCCGAGCTCGCTGCTGAACATCAGCCGGCCGCGGGCATGACGCACCCTCGGGTCTGAGTTCGGGAGGATGCCCTCGCGAAGGTCGTCGGGCAGACGGTCGTCTCGGCCCATTCCGGCGGGCGACCATTCCTTCCAAAGCCGCTCGGCTAGCCGTACTGCGACCTCGTGAGCCGGCCGCCCCGGGCCCCATCCTTCCACGATCTTCGTCTTCCCCAGATCGAGCGTCACCTCGCCCCAAGCCGTGGAAGGAGGCAGCTCGATCGCAATCATTGCCGTCTTCGCAGACTCAGGAACGGCGCTCGGCCGCTCGCCAATGAGGCTGAGCGTCCACACGGCCGCCGCCACGCCCGCTGCGGCTGCCGCCGCTTTGCCGATTCCCTGAACGATTCCCCGTCCCATGCTCCCCCTACAGCCGACTCTTAGCTTAGGGTTTCATGATTTCAAAAGTCCTGGGGACTAGGAATCAGAAAACTCAACAAGAGACCCACGAGAGGTTCCAGAATTCAATCCCCGGAGGAACAGACCCTGCTGCACCCAGCCGGCCCATGTTCCGTACCTCTCCCGCAGCCGATCGGCCAGTCTCTCGGCCCGGGCGGGGGTCAGCGGCCGATCCGCCTCCTCCGGCAGATGTGTCGGCCCAGCCTGTGCCCACACGTGGGTGTCCACGGGGACCGCATCCGAATGTCCATAGGCGAAGAGGCAGACGCAGTCGGCCAGTTTCGGTCCCACGCCGGGCAGGCTCATCAATGCGGTACGGACTCCGCGGCGATCCAGGTTCCCAAGGTCTTCCAGCCAGGTCTCTCCGCCCAGCTCAAGGAGCCTTCCGGCACATCGAACGATGGACTCGGCCCGATAGCCGAAGCGTGCCTGCCGAAGGGCCTGGGGATCGATGCCCGCCAGCACGGCGACGGGAGGGAAGGCGGGCGGGGCCCAGTCCGGACCTGCATGGTCGCCCAGGCGGGCCAGATGCGCGGTCATGGGTCGAATCCGGTGCAGCGAGTTGTTCTGGCTGCAGAGGAACCCGAAGAGGGTCTCGACCTTCGACCGGGCATGGATCACCCGCAGGCCGGCCGGAAAGGGCGCTTCCCCCAGCCCGGCGAGCAGGCGATCCAGCTGAGTCAGGTCGAGGTCCAGCTGGAAGAGGGCGCGGAAATCCTGCTCGGTGCCGGTTCCCTCCACCTTCCAGCCTCCGCCATCGCGCCGCCTCACCCTCCAGGCGAAACCGCCCTCCGCCCCGAGGAGAACCCCGTCCTCCATCCGCCAGCGGAACATCATGCCCAGGCCGGCGCAGAGGGGCAGATCGACCCCGGGCTCCACTTCGAACTCGGTCATTCGGGCCGCAGCTCCGGCGGAAGGGACTCCAGAAACTCTTCTTCCGAAATCACCGGGATGCCGAGCTTCTCTGCCTTGGCCAGCTTGGACCCGGCTCGCGGACCGGCGACGACCAGGTCGGTCTTCGCCGAGACGGATCCGGCCGCTTTGCCTCCCTGTTCGACGACAAGCGCCTCGGCCGCCTCGCGGGTGAACCTTTCCAGCTTGCCGGTGAAGACCAGGGTCTTGCCCGCGAAGAGGTCGCCGGCCGCCGCGGGCTGCTCGACCGGGGCGACCCCGTTTTCCAGAAGACGGTCGATCAAGGCCTGGTTCTGCGGATCCTCCAGCCAGACCACGATCTCGGCAGCCGTCCGCTCGCCGATGTCGGGAATCTCGTCCAGCTCCTCGAGGGTCGCCCGGCGGACGGCCTCGAGGGTCCTCATCTCTCGGGCCAGGTCCGCCGCCGTCCGCTCGCCGATGTGACGGATTCCCAGAGCGAAGAGGAGGCGGCCGAGGGGCCGGGTCTTCGCCGCCTCGATGGACTCCAGCAATCGGCTGACACTCTGCTCGCCGAAGCCGTCCCAGCCACGAATCTCCTCGGCATGATCGGCGAGACGGTAGATGTCGGCCGAGTCGGTGAGAAAGCCGGCCTCGAGAAACCGCTCGATCTGCTTCGGGCCGAGACCGTCGATATCCATCGCCCGCCGAGAAGCGAAGTGTTCGAGGGCCGTCTGAAGCTGATCCGGGCAACCCCGCCGGTTCGGGCATCTCAGAACCACCATTCCTTCCGGAGCCACAAGAGGCGTGCTGCAGGTCGGACAGACCGTGGGTGCGGTCGGGATCACCGAGTCCGCAGGCCGCTTCTCCAGAACCGGACCCACCACTTCCGGGATCACGTCGCCGGCCCGCTGAACGATGACCGTGTCCCCCACTCGGACGTCCTTGCGGGCCAGTTCCTGGAAGTTGTGCAGGGTGGCCCGCGCCACGGTCACTCCTCCCACGAAGACCGGCTCCAGCTCGGCGACCGGGGTGACGGCCCCGGTGCGTCCGACCTGGAGACCGATTCCCAGGAGCCGGGTGAAGGCCTGTTCCGCAGGAAACTTGTAGGCGATCGCCCACCGGGGCCCCCGGGACGTGTTGCCGAGCTCGGTTTGGAGCGCCAAGGACTGAACCTTGATGACGCAGCCGTCGATGCCGTAGGGGAGGGTCGGCCTCTCGCGGCCGATCTCCTCGATCCGGGCCAGAACCTCCTCGATTCCTTGACAAAGGCGGACGTCGGCCCGAGTTCGGAAGCCGGCCGCGTGAAGCTGCTCGGCCACCTCCAACTGGCTCTCGACGCCCTCCAGCCCCGAAGCGGTGTAGGGAAAGAAGCTCAGACGCCGTTCCCGAGTCAGATTCGGATCCAGCTGGCGCAGCCCCCCGCTCGCGGCGTTCCGCGGATTCACGAAGGGAGCGAGCCCGCGCTCCAGCCGCGCTTCGTTCAAGGCATCGAACACGGCGCGGAACATGATCACTTCGCCCCGGACGGTCACTTCCGCAATCGACTGCCAAAGCGGGCAGGCCAGGGGGATGTCCGGGATCGTCATCGCCTGAGCCGTCACCGTCTCACCCGTCGTTCCATCGCCCCGGGTGGCGGCCGTGGCCAGCCGGCCCTGAGCATAGGTGAGCGAGAGCGAGACTCCGTCGAACTTGAGTTCGACCAGATAGTCCACCCGGTCCAGTCCGGCCGCCCGCCTCACCCGCTCATCGAAGGCTCTCATCTCGTCCGGACTGAAAGCGTTGTCCAGCGACAGCATCGGGACGGCATGGCGATGGGGGAGGAAGCCTTCCAACGGAGCGCCGCCGACTCGGCGGGTCGGGCTGTCTTCAGCCGCGAGCTCCGGGTGTACTTCCTCCAGAACCTGGAGCTCACGGAAGAGGGCGTCGAACTCAGAATCGCTGATCTCTGGCCTGCCCTGCGTGTGATACAGCCGATTGTGATGATCGATCAGGTTTTTCAGCTCCTGGACTCGCGTTGCCGGGTTCATCTGCCGAAATTATGCTAGGTGGAGGGTGCCGACGGTCTCGGCGCGCCGCCGCCGCCGAGAAGGGGGAAGGACATTTCGCGAGTCATGGGCCGACAGGAGGCTGGAAGCGGGTTGATGCCGAACGGTCTTTGGGCCGTCATCGGCGGCACGACCGTCGCTCTGGGCCTCTTCCAGACCCAAGCGCCGGCCCTCTCCTCCCTGCCGATCGGCCTGCTCGCCTTCGCCTCGGCCTGGGCGGCTGCCGTCCTCCTTCTGATCCGAGGCGAAGGCCTTCTCGGTCCGGACTCTCAGACCTCGGCTCGCGTGCTGGCCTCCGGCTTCCTGCTGGCCGGCCTCGCTGGCCCGGCCGCGCTCTACGCCGGCCCATCGCTTGGTGAATCGACGACCGGACTCCTTGTCGGCGGCCTCCGCACCGCCGGGACTCTGCTCGCCTTCGCCGGGACGATTCAGCTCTTCCTTTCGAGTCACTCCGGCCTTCGGGCTCAGATCTGGCACGACGCCTGGGTCGCATCGCTGAGCCTGCTGCTGCCGACCTGGTTCTTCATCATCAACGGCCTTTGGCAGAAGCCGGGAGCCTGGACGCTCGATCGCGCCCTGATCTCGCTCGCGCCGTTCGGAGGGATCGCGCTTCTCTTTGCGGCGGTCTCCCTTGTCATGGCGGGCGGCCAGTCCCGCAACCGGCCCCATGCCGCACTCGGCCTGGGAATGATCGGCTGGGCGCTTCTCGGGAGCCTCGCCGCCTTCCTCGGCTCCAAAACTCCAGGCATGGCCGGATTCGACGGCGCGGGCTGGGGTGAAATCGCCACCCTCTGGGCGGGCCTCTGGATTCTTCCCTTCCTCATCCGTCCCGGCAGGGGCGGCCGACTTGGACAGGAGCCGGCGGCGGCCCATTCCGTCTCTCTGCTGCCCCATGCACTGGCGGGGGCCTCCTTCTTGTTCACGGCTCTGTTCGAGGCTTACTCCACCGGCTCAGTCTCCATTTCCGTGGTCGTCTTCGGCTTCATTCTGGTGGCCGGAGCGGCCAACGGCCAGATTCGGGCGGCCCGCTTGAACCAGGTGGCTCTGGAGGACAACGCTCTGCTGACCGCCAAGCTGCGGCAGGTGTCGGAGAGTCTGGAGGCGACCGTCGAGCGGCGGACCGAACAGCTCAACGCCCTCCACAGCCTGACCCGGGCGATCAGCACCAGCCTGGATCCGGATGAGGTTCTCTCCCTGACCGCCCTGCACACAAGAACGGCCCTGCAGGCAGACGCTGTCGTCTTGTGGGGAGTCGATCCTGAGAAGCCGGGGGCTCCGCTGAAGGGTGTGCTGCAGATCGGCCTTGGCTCTCATCCGAAGCTGGCTGCCGCACTCTATTCCACCCATCCAACCCAGGCGGTGGAGAGCACTCCGATCCCGCTGGACCCCTCCGACCCGGCCACCAAAATGGCTGCCCTGCTCCGAGCCCCGCTCATGGCCCGCAAGAAGCTGGTCGGCATGGTCGGCGCACTTCGGTTCCAAGGCGCCTTCAGCAAGGTCGATTGGGAGATGCTGGAGAGCATCGGGCTGGAGGCGGCGAACGCCATCGAGCACGCCCGGCAGTATTCCGCCGCCGTCGAGGCCGCCGACCGCGACGCGGTCACCGGCATGCTGAACCACCGCGCCATCCATCAGCGTTGCGACGACATCCTGGAGGAGGCCCGATCGACCGGGTCCGTCGCCTGCGTGATGATGATGGACATGAACAACTTCAAGATGTTCAACGACACTTACGGCCACCCCGCCGGAGACGAGGCCCTCCGCCGGGTCGCCCGAGCCCTCACCGAGGAGTGCGAGGGGCGGGGCGCGGTCGGTCGATATGGCGGCGACGAGTTCCTGGCCGTCTTCTCCGGGATGGACGCGACGGAGGTCTCTGAGCTGGCAACCCGGGTCCGGACCCGCCTGCTCAAGACCGGCTTCATGCCGAACCCTCAGGACGGCCGGGTCATCCCCCTCAGCCTCAGCTTCGGCATCAGCGTCTTTCCCGAGGAAGGGCAGAATCGACACGATCTGATCGCCCTGGCCGACAGCAACCTCTACGCTGCCAAACGGACGGACGGAGGGATCGGCGTCACCACCGACAGCCAGCGGGCCAACCGAGAGCTTCGCGGCGAGAGTTCCTTTGCCGTTCTGGACGGCATGGTTACGGCGGTCGACAACAAGGACAGCTACACGCGGCGACACAGCGAAGACGTGGCCGAGTTCTCCCTCTGGATCGCCGAGGAGCTGGGAATGTCGGCCGAGGCGATGCGGACGCTGCGGATCGGCGCCCTGCTTCACGACGTCGGCAAGATCTGCGTCCCGGACGACATTCTCCGCAAGCCTGGCCGCCTGACTCCGGAAGAGTTCGAGATCCTGAAGCGGCACCCGCATCTGGGCGCGCTCATCGTCGGCGGAGTGGCGGGAATGGAAGGCATCATCGACATCGTCCGCCATCACCACGAGCGGTTTGACGGCAACGGCTACCCCGACGAGCTCCGTGGCGACGAGATTCCGCTGATGGGCCGTCTGGTGGCCGTCGCCGATACGATGAGCGCGATGACGACGGACCGCCCGTACCGGAAGGGCCGCGACTGGGCCTCGGCCTTGACCGAGATTCACGCGATGCGGGGGAGCCAGTTCGACCCGGTGATGGCCGAGGCGTTCCTGCGTGCCGTCCAGAAGCGGTACCGAGCGGGGACGCTTCCGGCCCATGCGATGCAGGAGCTGCACCAGGCCACGGCTGCCCGGGCCGCCTGACGATCCCTTGGGCTAGACTCCGGCCATGCTGATCCCGGGAGTCCAGCCTGATCATTGGAGCCTGAGCTGCGAGGCGCGTCAGCTCCGCGACGAGGGCTTCGAGGTCGAGCCTTTTCTCGCCGCAGTGGAGCGGCTGAAGGATGCGGACTTCTCCGATCCGGAAGTGCGGGCGCGGGCGGATCGGATGCTCAGCGGAGACCACGGCCTCCAGAGGAAGCCGGGCACGGAGCGATGGGAACCCAGCGATTGGCCGGCGCTGCAGGGCTTTGCCGAATCGGCCGGGGTGCAGGCTCCGCCGAAGGGGCGCGAGCGAGCGGAGAGGCTGCGCGGGGCATGGGTCGGCCGGGCCGCCGGATGCTACTGGGGCAAACCGTTGGAAGGGGTCAGGAGGCATGAGTGGGTGCGCCTGGCCGCCGAATCTGGCCTGACCCCCCTGCGGCGGATGCTGCACACCCTGGACGTTTCCGGGCCGGTGGGGGCCGAGATCGCCGCCCGACATTGGGGTCTCGGCCGGTTTCTGCCGGACATCCTTCCCCACGCTCCGGCGGACGACGACCTGAACTACTGCCTCCTCGCTCTGACGATTCT
>JAKRSE010000328.1:0-3709 GCA_022402505.1 Fimbriimonadaceae bacterium
TCCATTACCTTGGAGCCGGTCTTGTGGCGGTGCTCCTCTTTGTGGGCGGGAAGATGGTCTACACCTACTACATGCACACCTGGGGCGGGGCTCCGGCGTACAAGTTCCCCATCGGGATGAGCCTGGGCATCATCCTGGGGATCCTTGCTGTCAGCGTCGTCGCCAGCCTGCTGCGCCCCAAAGGGCCAGGCTCCTCTCCCCCGGCGGCCCAGCTTCCCGGCTGAAAAGCTGCATCTTCGTTGCTGCAGAAGCAGTAACATGAGATTGGAGTGCATCCTGTGATCCGTTCAGCCTTCCTTCTGCTCGCCGCCGGCTGCATGACCTCGGCCTGGGCTCAAGTCAGCCTGAGTCTGCCGCCCCGGCCGCTCTCCATCGTGCTGCGGCAGCTCTCCGAGACGACGGGCGTCCAGCACCGGGCCTCCGGGATCGTGGCCGATCGCTGGGTCTTCGTCCATGTGGAGGACAAGCCGGCCGCCTCGATCCGACAGGCACTCGCCGCCGCCTCCGGGGCCGAGGTGACCGGGAACGACGCCGATGGCTGGTCCTTCCGAGGCGGGTTCGGCAACGACGCCGGCATCGAGGCTGCCCGGGTCCTTCTGAGCGAGAATCCGCCTCCTCCCCCGCTCACCGCCGAAGAGGCGCGTGAAACGCTCCTTCAGATGAGGCCGGAGACGGGCCAGGAGATGGGGCAGAATCGGCTGGACGCAGCGCGGTTGACTCGGCTGTGGGAATCCGGCTTGGACCGCCGGCTCGGCCTGCGCCTGCTGCACATCCTGGGCCCGGCCGAACTGGCCTCGATCCCTGACGGCGAGTCGCGGGTCTATTCGCCGAATCCCAACGCCCTTCAGGTCCCCATGCCCGCCGGGTACCTCCCCGCCTTCCAACTGCTTCTCCAGGAGATGAGCCTGGTCCGGCGGGTGGCCCCGACGATTCCGCAGGCCGAGGAAGGCGCCTCCTATGGCGTCTTCGGCTTCAGCCAGATGCAGTTCACTCAGCCCCTGCCGACCTCGGCGCTCCTGGTCGTGCAGAAGATGATGGCTGGGATGATGAGCGTGAGCGTCGTGCTTCGAAATGAGCGCCGCGAGATGCTCTCGGGCAACGGCGGCTTTCAGCTGATGCCTCGAGGGTCGGAGTTCGGCGTGGAGCCCAGTGAGCCTGACCCGCTGAGCCAGAAGCTCGCAGCCCTCGCCCTCCCTCTGGAGGCTGAAGCGGGCGAGAAGGCCTTCTACACCTTCATTCAGAGCGCGATGGGCGGGGCCGGCAGGGCCGGCGACGACCTGCGACAGGCCGGCCTTCAGCATCTGGCCACCGTCGACCGGCAGGAGCCGTTGGACGGCCTGCCCGCCCGGGGCCTCCGGCTCATCGCTCGGGAGATGGGCGGCTCGCTGGTCGCTCCGGTCAGCGATCTGACCTGGATGTATGCCGGCATCGGATTCGGCCGTCCAGAGCCGGCCGGGACTCTGACGACCGCCGGCCTCGCGACGATCCTGGCCGGGGGCATGGGACTCAGCCGGTCCAAGGAGGATCGGCCCCAGATGATGGACGGAATTCTCGTCTGTCGGAGAGGCGCCATCGAGGCGCTGATGCCCGAGCCCTCGGACCGACGCCTGATCGCCCGGGTTGCCCAGAGGCTGCTGCAGGGAGGTCGAGCCGGCCTCGATTCGGTCGCCGATCTTTCGCTGTTGATGGCGGACGGCGGCGAGTCTCCGTTCGTCACGATCATCCTGCAGGGGTTCATGGGCGCAGGACTCATGACGGGCGCGGATCCCGACCTTCTGGCCGCCTACGGCTCCCTTTCGACCGCCGAGCGGGCGGCCGCGCGAGGACCGCAGGGCTTCATCCTCCAGGGGGCGGCCCTGGCGGCTCCCGGACGATCCCGGATCATGAAGTTGCTTGGGCCAGGCAATGCGATGGGTGGATCGGGCTGGCAGCCGCCTCGGCCTCGGCCGGGCGAGGAAGAACGCACGGAAATGAGCCGGATGGAAGAGGCCGCCTCGAACCTGCATGTCACGGACCGCTATGGCGACCGGCTGGGTCGGGCTGCACTTCGATTCCGAGTGACCAATGAGGTGGTCTGGCACATGTCCAACAACCAGCAGATGCCGATGATGGAAATGGACATCAACCGGATCGGCTGGCAGATTCTCGCGGCCACGGATCCGGAGCAGCCGGACTTTGCCCAGTACATGGGCACGCCGCAGACCTGGAGGTTCGTCCAGGCTCCGGTCGAGCGGCTGACCGTCGAGCTTGCCGGAGTCGGGCCGATCGTGGCCCGGGTCGCTGCGGTTCCAGACCTTGCCGGGCGCGAACCCTTGGTAGGCATCGCTGCTCTTCCCGCCGAATTCAAGGCGGAAATCGCCGCCTGGCTCAAGGAGAACTCCCGAAACTACGGCCGCCAATCGCCGCCGAGCATCCCCGGCCTGCCCAATCCGTAGCTGCGCTCAGCCGAGCAGGCGGGCGGCGGCCCAGAAGGCTCGGGCTTCGTGGTAGGCGGCCTTCCACTCGTGCCCCTTCTTGTGGGAGTGGACCGGCCGTCCGTCCGACTCGACCCACGCCCAGAGGCCTCGATGCTCCTGGTCCGTCTGTCGATCCCGGATCCAGGTCCAGGTGTGGTCGAGGGCTTCTTCCAGCTCGGCGCGATCGATCAGGCGATGCACCCAGGCCTGGGTGAAACCGTGGAGGGCTTCGGCCTGGGGCCACCAGTTGCGCGGTCCCCGGTGGGCTCTGCCGCCCGCGTCGGCCGTATCGGAGAAGCCGCCCTGGCGCCGATCCAGCCCGACCGCCAGGCATCGGCCCAGAAGAGCCGTGCAGGCCTCCGTCCAGGCTTCGGGAACCCCTCCCAACCGCTCGCCGGCCTCCAGGATCAGACCGATCGCCTCGACATCATGCCCGATGGACCAGGAGTGCGGGAGGGGCAGGTCGTCCTCGTTCAAGACGACGTGGAGGTAGCCGGGCCGGACGAAGAAGACGCGCAGAAAGGCCTCCACATTCGCCTTGAGCAGAGGCCGGGCTGCCTCGCTCCCGGCGGCGACCGCCTCGCTCAGGGCTTCCAGAACATGCAGCTGTGAATTCTGCGTGCGGCGGATGCCGGCATCGGGACGAGCGTGCGCTTCGACGCCCGGCGGCAGAAGAGTCTCCTGGTACAGCCCGGGCTTGTCCGGTTCCCCAAAGTGGGTCGCGAAATCGAGGACGGCCGAGTCCAGGTCCAGATCCAACCCCGCCCGGACCGCACCGGCCTGAGCGAAGAGGGCGAAAGCGTTGCCGTACAGGCTGAGCGGCCGGGGCTCCTGATGCTCATCATCCCGAACCCAGTCGAAGCCCCAGCCATGAGGGCCCCGATGCGCCTGGACCCGAGCCCAGGCCTGTTCCAGACGATCCACCGGCCCGCGGCTCCGATCGAACATCCGTGCGGCGGCGGCGACCCACATCAGCCGGGACTGGGGCACGATGTGGGTTCGGGATTCCGGTTCGGGAGCCCAGTCCGATCCCCGCTGCTCGTGGAAGCCGCCTCCCGAGCGCCAGGCCTCCGGCCGAAACCAGGGCTCGACGCAGTCGGCCCAGAAGGCGTGCTCGGCCTCGTGCGCGAGTCGGGTCAGCTGAGACATGGCCGCATGTTGACACAGCCGCCTTCTCTCCGGCCCAGGGCCTGCGGTCCGGTTCCGACAACGTCAATCGGAGCCGGATTCATCGGCGGAACCCTGGCGGCCCG
>JAKRSE010000328.1:3719-7980 GCA_022402505.1 Fimbriimonadaceae bacterium
AGCTGCGGGTGAAGTGGAAGGGGGAGAGGTAGCCGGCCCGTTCCGCCGCTTCAGCGACTGTGCAGCCGGAAGCCAGGAGATGGATCCGCGCCAGGTCGAGCCGCTCGCCCTCCAGCCACCGGGCAGGCGGTTCGCCGGTCTCCTTGCAGAAGATTTGTGCGAAGCGGCTTTCGGAGAGTCCGACCGCTCCGGCCATCTCACCCACCGAGCATCCTTCGGGCAGGCGGCGGCGGGCAAAGGCCTTCGCCCGTTCCACCCGGCCGGCCAGCCCCTCGCTCCTCCGCCGGGCAATTCGGATCTGCAGGAGAAGCGCCTCCAATCGCGCCTCCAGAAGCAGCGCCTCAAGCGGGCCGCCAGGAACTCCGGCCTCCGAGAGCCGAAGCAGGTCGGCCTGGAGATCGGAATCCGCAGGCCGGATGAGCAGAGGCGGGTCCGTCTCGGCAAGCGAGCCGAGCGCACCGGCCCGCCGGCCGTCGGCCCGAAAGTGGATCCAGGCCAGATCCCAGCCTTCCGCCGATGCCCGGTAGTCCTGCGGCGATTCCGGCGGCCAGAGAAAGAGGTGCCCCGAGCGCGCTTCCGTGCTCCCTCCCGCCCACTCCAGAAGTCCGCAGCCATCGAGCGTCAAGACCGCCAGCCAGCTGCCCGCTCCCCGAGGTCGTCGGACCCGGTAGCCAAGCTCTTGACGATGCCTTCCGCCGATCACGGGCATCTCCACAGGCAAGGGAACGCGGGCTTCGATCATCGAATTCATCATGCCATTGCGAGATTGCTGCATGGCATTTGAACTGATCTTGACCTACAATGCTCCCCATGGTCAAGGAATCAGTCATCACCAAGTTCGAAAGGGATGGCTATGCCGTGGCGGAGGGGCTCTTCTCTGCCGAGGAAGCGGCCGACTGGCGACGCTACTTCATGGAGATGGTGGAGCGCGGCGGCGATGGTTGGGCCGAAGGCGGGGTCGATCCGGAGCATCCCGATCCGCTCCGGCGATATCCGCGCCTGCTCCAGCCTCACCGCGGCGACCCGATCGCCTTCGGATACATGACCGATCCCCGCATCAGCGAGCATCTGACGGCTCTGGCGGGCGGCGAGCCCCTGGCGGTCCAGACCATGGTCTACTTCAAGGCCCCGGGGTCTCGGGGCCAGAATCTGCATCAGGACAACACCTATCTGAAGGCGAAGCCGGGGACCTGCCTGGCCGCCTGGACCGCCCTGGAAGACATCGACGAGGAGAACGGCTGCATGGTCGTGGTGCCCGGCAGCCAGAACCTGGAGATCATGTGCCAGGTGGAGCGGGAAGGCCTGGATCTCCAGCAATGGACCAACTGGGAGACACCGCTGGGCCCCGGACAGCAGGCGGTCCCGGTCCACATGAAGGCGGGAGACTGCCTCTTCTTCAACGGGTCGCTGATCCACGGCTCGGGCATGAACCGAACCGAGGATCGCTTCCGGGTCACCCTGATCGGCCACTACATCTCGGCCGAAGCGACCCAGGTCGCCAAGTACTACTTCCCCGTCTATCGAATGGACGGCACGCGGGTGGAGGACGGGATCGAGATGGACCCGGTGCACGGCGGGCCCTGCGGGGTCTATGTGGAGCGCGACGGCCGCACGGTGATCGAGATGACCGGCCTGGCCGAAGAGGCGACTTCGGCCCACTGAACGGCGGGCGGGCCGCCCCGGTTCTCCCGACCAAGGCGGCCCGCCCGATTCCCTCAGGCCGAATCGGTCAGGGAATCAGCTCGACCTTGTCCACCCAGTGATCGCCGATGGACGATCCCGAGCCGCTCTTGATGTTGATCCGCTTGATCGCCGACGGGTTGCCCAAGGCGCTCAGGTTGATCGTCACCTGCTTCCAGGCGTTGGCCGTGCTCGTCACCGAGACTTCCGAGGAGGCGCCGCCGCTGTCGGCCGTCTGGATCTGCACCAGGAAGGTTCGGGCCGAGTTCGGCGTGTAGACGAAGAACTGCAGCTTCGTGGTTCCCGCCGTGCTTTGAGCCGTTCCCTTTCGGAGGCTCAGAGCGCTCCAACCGGCCGTCGAGGTGGCCTTGATGCTTCGCGAGCCGGCATAGGCGCGGGTCGTGTCCGTGAGGTTCACCGTCGTGCTCCAGCTCCAGTTGCTCCAATCCGAGGCCAGGGCGTCGGCATAGACCGAGACGGTGGTGCCGCCCCCTCCTCCTCCGCCGCCGGAGTTGAACTGGTCGCCCCACCACTTGAACGTCCAGGCTCCGGATTCCCAGTCCTGATTGCCGCCGGCCGTGCGGGCGAGATTCTCGCCGTTGCCGGCAGCGCTGTAGTACATCCAGGGCATGGTGCCGGCGTAGCCGCGGAACCGAGCCTGGTCGATGTGGTTGTTGATTGCGGTGTTCTGGTCGGCTTCCGTCCAAACGGAGCCGGAGTAGTTGGGCGGCAGCAGGCTGGGGCCGCATTCGCCGATCAGAAGGGGCTTGTCCAACCATCCCGGCACCGTGTTCAGGTTAGGATTGGTCGCGTAGCTGTGGAATTCGTAGTAGTCCAGGCCGAGTCCGCCCAGGTAGCCGTTGTGGGTGCCGGAATCGCCCCACTTCCACTGGTCGGTGCTGCAGGTGACCTTGCTGCCGCTGCTCACCGATTTGATCTTGTCTCGGACCGCCTGGACGAAGGTGCGCATCTGGCTCTGGTTGCAGACTCCCCGCGATATGAGATAGTTGACCTCGTTCACGACGTCGTAGCCGAACACGGCGAGGCGGCCGTTGTAGCGCGATGCGAGGGGGCCGACGGCGTTGTCCAGAAACCGCTGCCGGGCCGTGGCATCGGTGACGAAGTTCCGCATCACGGCTCCGTTGGGCAGGGTCTGCCCGAACTGGTCGTTCAGGTCGTGGTTCACCAGGGACAGCTCGTAGGCCAGGCCGTGAGTGTCCGCCTTGTTCATCAGGTCATCAAGGTTTGTCAAGAAGCTGGACTGAAGGCCGCTGACGTAGCCGCTGGAGTCGAAGACCAGTCCCTCGCATCCCTCGAACAGCCACAGCCGAACCACGTTCGCCTTCATGTTCTTGATGTCGTTCAGCCAGGCGTTGGCCGTGCTGGAGCTGTAGCCGTTGCCCCAGCTCGGGTTGAGGGGGTTGGTGCCGATGTCCGTGCTGTACCGGCCGAAGAACCAGCCGACGTTGATGCCGTGGACATACTTCAGCTGGCCGCGAACCTGGAGCTGGGGGGTCTGAGCGGATCCCGTGGCGGGGAGTGCGATGGCCAGGGCGGCGGCAACGCCAAGCCCCACGGCCTTCAAGAGATTTTTGTGAAACATCCTCGTCTCCGATGATCAAAGGTAGACGCGTCCACCTGATCCCATCGCCCGTAGTGTGGCTCAGCTGCCCAGGGAAGTAAGCAGCTTTTTCAAGCAAGATTCCGCCGACGCTCAGACGAGATCGACGGTGACGGGAGCGCCCTGCTGAGCGTGGCTCTTCCAGGCGGCTTCGGTGAGGGCCATGGTCTTGAGACCGCACTCGAAGGGAGCGAGGACCTCGGCTTCGCCTCGAATCGCCGCGATGAAGTTGGCGTCCGGCCCGCTGAAGCTGTGTCCGGGGAACTCCATGCGGAGCTTCTTGCCCGAATCCTCGGTCACGACGATCTCGCCGTCGTTGTACTGAACGGCGGCCTTTTCGAACCAGAAGGAGTGGCGCTCCTGCCACATCGGAGCGTCGCCGATGATGCTGAGCGACCCGAGGGCTCCGGAGTCAAAAACGATGTTCACGACCGAGTTGATGTCCACCGGAACGCCCCGGAAGTCCATCTGAGCCGAAACGGTCTTGGCCTGAAGGCCGGACATCCAGAGAAGGATGTCGACCATGTGGCTGCCGGAGTCGTGGATCTGGCCGCCGCCGCTGATGCGCGGGTCCTGTCGCCAGCTGCCCCGGGTTCCCTTCAGCCAGCCCTGCGAGAGGTGGCTGTTCATCATCAGCAGCCGGCCGTAGACGCCGGAATCGAAGATGGACTTGATCTCGCGGAAGACCTGGTGGCTGTGTCGCTGGTAGGCGATCGCGCCGACCTTGCCGCTTTTGTCGCGGGCCTCTATGATCGCCCGGCATTCGGCGACCGTGTTCCCCAGCGGCTTCTCGACCAGCACGTGGGCTCCGGCGGCGAAGCTGTCGACCGCCTGGCTCAGGTGAGCGGAGTGGGGCGAGCCGATGACCACCGCATGAGGTCGGATGGCAGCCAGCATCTCTTGGTGGTCGCTGAAGGCCGGGCAATGCTCCAGGGCCGGGTGAGCCCGCTTGGTCAGGGT
>JAKRSE010000329.1 GCA_022402505.1 Fimbriimonadaceae bacterium
TTTGGAATCTCCAGGCGACAAGGCATCTTCGCCGTGAGTCCGCGCAAATCCTTGGCGATGGGGCTAGCCGGCTCCCTGACGAGGCCTGGAGGCGGGAGCCCCATCACCATGCCGCCCTCTCTGCCTGGCGAGGGCGAGGGCATGAGCTTCTTGGGGATGAGATTTCGGCCAAAGCGGCCCCTGACCCTGCGATCATCAGTCAGGTGCCAACCGGCATCGCTAAGCCTGGTCTAGTCCGGCGACATGCCGAGCCACTCGTCCCACGAGGTTTCCTGGGCGAGTTTGAGGCGGAGGTAGTCGCTTCTGCCGGAGGCGAAGGTCGAGTTGCCGGAGAAGTCGATCGAGACCCCGTGGCTGTTCGGCGAGTTCGCGTTGTTCCCTTCGTGGATCACGGCCGAGGTGATCGCGTTCTGGACCGCCAGGGCGGCGGACTTCACCGCGGCCGAGACGTCGCTGCGCTCTCGAAGGAGGCGGCAGATGTCCCAGAGGTCGCGGTAGACCCGGGTGGCGGTGCTGCTGTAGGCCTGCGCCTCGCTTCGGATGGCGGGGATCGCGGTTCCGAGGGTGGCGACGTCGTTCTGAAGGGCGATGCCGAGGGAATCGACTGCCGCCGTGAGCGCATTGATCCGCGAGGTGTCGATCACGCTCTGGGTGATCTTCCGGGTCGTGTAGGGCGGGTGGGCCAGCATTCCGTCCACGAAGGCCCGGGCGAGGGTCGCCGTGGGGGCATTCGGATTGTCGCGGAAGTCGTCGAAGATCAGGTGGTAGGGGTAGCCCTCGGCCGGCGGGCTCTCCTCGCTGCCGACGACGTAGTCGGTGAAGTCGCGCAGCTCGCGGGCGACCTCCAGCATCTGCATCAGGCTGCAGTCCCAGGCGACGATGTCGAAGTTCTGACCCTGCAGGGCGTCGTCGATCTCCCAGGTCTGGATGGAGGTTCCGTACTGGTCGTCGTAGCTGAAGGCCCGTTCCTGCGGCACGCCTCCGGGAGCGCGTCGCCAGCCGTTGCCGTGGTTCCAGATGACCAGGGCATAGCGTTCGGCCGGGTAGTTGACCTTGCCCCAGGCGATGAAGTCCTTGAGAGTCTGCGGGTCGCCCATGTCGAGGGCGTTTCCGCCGGAATTCACCATGTCCGACTGAAGCAGGGTGGAGGCGAGGGCGCTGGTGTTGTCCGGCTGGACCAGGTACCGGCGCACTCCATCGAAGCTGGAGGAGGGGAACATCGAGCGGGTCTGCTTCCACTGGACGACGAACCGGACGTCCGGATTCCCGGCGACCTGCTCCATCTGGTTCATGTTCAGGTCCGAGGCGAAGAACAGGTCGTTGGCGGCGTTCAGGTAGACCAGAACGGTCCACTTTCGAGTCACGGGGACGAAGGTGGTTGCGGTGACGGCACCGGCGGCGGACAGCGACCCCCATGCGGCGCGAGCCTCGCCGGCACCTGCGGCGGCCGCCGAGGCCACTCCGTTCGTGCCGACGCTTACGACCCCGCTGCCCGAGAAGCTCGGCGATCCGGCAAGGAATGCGGGCCGGCCGGAATCGGTGCGGGGCATGGGCACGATGCGCACGGACTGGGCGGTCGTGACGGAGACCTGTTCTGGAAAGACGCTGAGCGACGTGGCCGGACCGGAAGCCGCCTGGACCGAAACGGCGGGCGCGCCGCAGATGTCGGCCATCGCCCGCATCGACCCGATCATGGTCCCGGAGGCGGAGGCCGCCGAGTAGAGCGTGGACCGGACCTCATACACCCGGCCCGCCAGGCCCGTGATGTCGAGGGTCGAGACGGAGGCGCCGCCCCGGTTCACCGATTCGGTGCGGACCACGGTCCCGGCTCCGTCGAGAACCTGGATGAGCTGGCTCGATGTCGCCGGTGCAGCGGCAGGCCATTCGGTGCGGTAGTTGATCTGACCGGTGGAAGAGCCCACCGAGCAGCCCCCGCTCAGCCAGTCGGTGACGGCCCGCGGGCTCAGGCTGAACCCGGCTCCGCCTCCCCCGCAACCCGCCAATGCCGGCACGATTGCCAGGATCAGGAGGGGGCGCATATGGCATGTCATCAACGGTAGGACGCCGCCCGAGGGGCGGAAGGTTTTGCCGGGGCGGCAAGATGGACGTGATTTCGGGTCCGGGGGAGGCGTTCGGCCAGGAATCCTGGCTGGGCACCGCCGTCCTGGATGCGGCCGGGCTGGTTCTGGAGTCCGACGGGTCCCTGGTGGAGCACCTGGGCCTTCGGCCGGGCGAGATTCTGGATGAGCCTCGGCTGGAATCGGCCCTTGCGGCCGCCCTCACGGGGAACCGGGTCTGGCTCCGGCTGGGCCCGGTGAATCTTGCGGCTCGCCCGGTCTCGCGAGGTCCGATGCCGCACGCCGAGTTCCTCTTCTTTGAAGCCGATCAGGAGGAGCAGTCCGTGCGGGAGCTGGACCGCGAGAGCCGTCGGCGCAGACTCTTCGAAGGCCTGACGGCCGGGCTGTCGCAGTCGGCTGGGTTCGATGCGGTGGCGCAGGCGCTGGTCGGGACGATCCACGCTTCGCTTGACCTCTCCGGCGCGGCGATCTGGCGTTCGCGGTCGGCCGACTCCCTCGTCCTGGCAGCCCACCGCGGCTTTTCGGCAGCGGCCGCGGCGGCGGCAGAAGTGATCTCGAACCAGACTCCTCCGTTCCCGGCGTGGCTGGCCTGGTCCGGCAGCCGGGTTCTGGAGTGCAGCAATGTCCGGTTGGATCCGGACATCTGGGCGTGGGAGGCTCGCGGCCTGGAACGTCCGGGCTCGGTCATCTGCCTGCCCCTGGCCGAGGGCGACCGCCGGCTGGGAGTCTTGGAGCTGGCCGCCCGATCCGGCGACGGCGAATTCGGCGCGGACCGCTGGCTCCATTCACGGCTGGCCGAGATCGCCGGGAGCGCCCTGGCCCGAGGCCTCGATTTCGACCGACTGGAAGAGCAGGCCCACTTCGACCCGCTTACCGGCCTGGCGAACCGTCGGCGGCTGTTCCAGGTTCTGAGGGAGCGGCTGGAGGAGACGGCTCGGACCGGCGATCCGCTGGGCCTGATCATGTGCGACGTGGACCACTTCCGTCGGTTCAACGAAGACTACGGGCATTCGGCCGGCGACGAGGTTCTGCGGCGCGTCGCGGCGGCCATGATGGCCGAGCTTCGGCCCTATGACACGGCAGGGCGCTACGGCGGAGAGGAGTTCACGATCATCCTTCCCGGGTGCGATCTGGAGGGGGCGGCCGTGGTGGCGGAGCGTCTGCGCCGAAGGATCGCGCAGGTGGACAGCGGGGTGGAGACCGGCCTGACGGTCAGCCTGGGCTGCGCGGCTGCGAACGGAGATTTCGAGACGGCGGAGGGCCTGATCCGAATCGCGGACCTCGCGTTGTACCGGGCGAAGCGGCGGGGCCGAAACCAGGTCTCCACGGGGAACCGGAATGAGGAGCAGGATCAGGACCGGATCGACCCGGCGATGCTTGCCCTCACCTGTCTCCGAGAGGAGCATCGGTCGGCGGCGGAACGGAGGCTGGAGCTGGCCGGGCCTGTTCTGGAGTCGCTCTCCGGCACCCTCGGCCTGCGTCCCGGTCATGTGGAGCTGCTGCGGGCGGCGGTCGTCCTGGGCCCCTGGCTGGAGTCCGGACTCAATGAGACGGCCGCAGCCGAGATCCAGCACGGGCTTCTGCGGGGAGCGGTCGACCTGCTGGCCGAATCGAAGTGCGAGAAGGTGGGTCGGGACAACGGCGCGGTCTCGGCGCTGCGGTGGATCGAGGAGCACCTGGCGGCTGATGGTCCCGGCCGGGACTGGGTTGCTTGAAAGACCTGCCTTGAGTCTGTCATCATCTTCATTCGCCGCCGCTTCTGCGTGCGGCACACCATGCCCGGCAGTTTGTCGGGCGTTTCGAAAGAAGCGGCGGGCTTGTTCCGTCGCCCATTGAGGAGACCATGTACGCAATCGTCAAGACCGGGGGCAAGCAGTATAAGGCAGCCCAGAACGACCTCCTGGTGGTCGAAAAGATCGAAGGAGATGCAGGCACTCAGATCGAGCTGTCCGAGGTCCTGACCGTGGTGGACGGCGACAAGGTCGCCATCGGCTCTCCCTTTGTGAAGGGCGCGAAGGTTGTGGCGACGATCGTCCGCCAGGCCAAGGGTCCGAAGATCAACGGCTTCACCTACAAGCCGAAGAAGAACATCCGGAAGCGGTGGGGCCATCGCCAGCCGGAAACTCATCTGAAGATCGTCGAGGTCATCGGAGGCTGACATGGCACATAAGAAAGGACAGGGTTCAACCAAGAACGGCCGCGATTCCAACTCGCAGCGGCTGGGCGTGAAGCGGTACGGCGGCGAGATCGTGAAGGCGGGCTCCATCATCGTTCGCCAGCGCGGCACCAAGTTCCACCCGGGCAACAACGTGGGAATCGGCAACGACCACACGCTGTTCGCTCTGATCGAGGGCCAGATCAAGTTCGAAGGTCCGAAGGACCGACGTCGCATCAGCGTCTACGCGGACCAGGCCTGAACGGGCCGAGTCCCGCTCTTCCATCGCCCTCGGCCGAACGGCCGAGGGCGATCTTCATTTGGGCTTGACACATTCTCGCGCAAGTGTGGCATCATGCAAGGATGCCCAGCGTCGCGCTTCTCCTTTGCGTGGCGGCAGCCAGCCAAAACGGTTTGCTTGCCCAGCGGTTGACCCAGAGTGGTCCGACTCCGCAGTCTGTTCCGATCACCGGAACCCTGAGTCTTCAGAACAACATCAACCCGCCGGTGGCGACGATGGTGCCTCTGCCGGGCGGCGGGCGAGTCGTGGTGTCCCGTCCCGGAGAGAACGCCTACTCCGCCGAGTTGAAGTCGGCCGCCAACACCGTCCCGGTGAAGCGGGGCGACGTGATTCTCGCCGCCCTGGACATCCGCGGGATCTCCGGCGGCCGTGAGACCGGAGAGGGCGGCGTCCGGTTCTCCCTGCAGCTCAACGCGCCGCCGTGGAACCAGGTGACCAGCGGACAGTTCACGCTGCCGCAGGTTCGCCGCGACATCATCATCAGCGGAGTCGCCGACCGCGACTACGCGCCGGGCGAGCTGGAGGCGACGGTCCACGTCGCTCAGGGTATCCAGACGTTCGAGTTCTATGACTTCGCCGTTCTGAACTACGGTCCTTCGGTGGATCGAAATCGGATCCCGTTCACGCGGGTCCCGGTTCCGGGAGGCGAGCCGAACGCCCCCTGGCGAGCCAAGGCGATGCAGATGCTGGACCGGCACCGGAAGGCTCCGCTGACGGTCCGCGTGACTCGGAACGGACGGGCGGTGCCCCAGGCTCAGGTGAAGATCGAACAGGTCTCCTCCAGCTATCCCTTCGCGACCTTTCTGGACATCGACCCGACCGAGGACAAGCCGGAAGCGGCCCGCTACCGAGAACTGATTCCGAAGCTGTTCAACGGGGTCACGGTTCCGATCTATTGGGAGGATTGGGGCTGGAATGAAGGCTCGATGCCTCAGCAGTACCGGAATCGGATCGACTGGGCGAAGCAGCAGGGGCTCCGTATGAAGGCTCACAATCTCGTCTGGCCCTCCTTCAACTGGATGCCGGACCGGATGCAGGCCCTGCGCGACGACCCGGTGAAGCTCCGACAGACCGTGGTGCGCGAAGCGGAGGCGAGAGCCCAGGCGATGAAGAATGAGCCGTTCGTCGTCGTCGATGTTCTGAACGAGCTGAAGACCGAGCAGGACCTCGGCCGCATCTCCGGCTTCGATGTCTACGAGGAGCTCTTCGGCGTCGCCCGACGAGCCTGGCCCAAGGCGAAGCTGGTCTACAACGACTACAGCATCATCACGAACGGCGGGACGGACGCCTCGGCCCAGAACGAAGTGAAGCGGTGGATTCGCCACCTCCAGGCGGCCCGGGCGCCGCTGGACATGATCGGATTCCAGGGACACTTCGGCGAAGGTCTGACCCATCCGGAACAGATCTGGCGGATTCTCGATGAATTTCACGCCGAGTTCAAGCTGCCGATCGAGGTCACCGAGTTTGACGTGAACACCCGGGATGAAGAGGCGCAGGCCGCCTACACCCGCGACTTCCTCCTGGCTTGGTTCGCTCATCCGGTGACGGCGGGCTACACCCAGTGGGGCTTCTGGGAAGGCGCCCACTGGATGCCGAACGCCGCCATGTATCGCCGGGATTGGTCGGAGAAGCCGAGCCTGAAGGCCTACATGGACACGGTCCTGAAGAAGTTCCGGACGAACGTCCAGCGGAGGTCGGACCGGTCCGGCAACGCTTCGGTGCGGGCCTTCCACGGCCGGTACCGGGCGACGGTGACGATCAACGGACGGACCACCCAGGCCGAGTTCACCGTACCGGAGACTCAGAACCGCGTCTATGTGAACGTGGAGCTTTCCTGAGCAGGCGTTCGGCGTCTGATTTGGCCTGACGCCGGACCTTCGCCATCCATCCCTCTCGTTCGGCCGGCGTGCTCTTCAGCACCCGGCCGAACGACGTCATTCGGACGGGCTTGAAGCCGCAGAACCAGAGGACCGACCACTTCAGCGCCCGCCCGCCGGGGTCGAGGTACCAGAACCGTTGGAAGAACACCGGCGCATCGCAGGTCATGACGACCCTGGCGGAGCGGCCGGCAAGCCTTCGGTCCCAGGAGCCATCCGGGCGGTACTGAAAGGCGAAGCCGGAGCTGAAGGCATGGCTGATGAAGCCCTGAAGCCGCGCCGGGAAGCTGCCCCACCAGACCGGCGCGAAGACGGCCAGGTGTCCCGCGTCCTGGATCGCCTGGCGGGCGCGGGCGATGGCCGGGCTGGGCTCCACGGAAGGGTCGGGCGCCTCGTCCAGCGGGCCGAAGCCGTCCGAGAGATCGATGATCTCCACCGAGCCGCCCGTCGCCTCCCACGCTTCGGCATAGGCATGAGCGAGGCCGGATGCGAGCGAGCCGGGGCGGGGATGGCCGATGAGAATCACGCACTTGGCGGGGTCGGGTGCCTGGAATGTGGGCATTGCATACATTGTCCGCCGGTTTGGTGGACAATGTCCACATGCGGCTGAAAATCGGGACCGACGGGGCAAAGCAGGGCTACCACCACGGCGATCTTGCGGAGACGCTGCTCGACCTGGCCGAAGAGGAGCTGGAGCTGGCCGGAGAAGATGGTCTGAGTCTGCGGGCACTGGCGCGGAGGGCGGGAGTGACGCCAAACGCCCCCTACCGCCACTTCACCGACAAGTCTCATCTCCTGGTCCGGCTGGCGGCCCGAGGGTTCATGGCTCTGGTGGATCGGTTCGAAGAGGTCGGCGGAGCCTTGGAGCCGATGGGGGTCGTCTACGTGGACTTCGCTCGGGAGAGGCCTCGATTGTTCCGGCTGATGTTCGGCCGCCTTCTTGCCGAGGCGACGCCGGAAGGCCCCGGCGGACTGCTCCTCCTGGCAGCCGAAGAGGCATGGCAGTCCTTGGTTCGGGCCGCCGGTTCAGAAGAACGCGCCCTGGCGATCTGGGCCATGACGCACGGCCTGGCTGACCTCACCGTCTCCGGTCTCGGCCGCTGTCCTTCCCAACCGTCTCCAACCCCCGGCGACCTGCTCCGAATTCTCGACGGGCAGAAAGGCTGAGGCTTGGACGGGCCCGGCTAGAACCGGACGCGCCAGCCCAGCGCCACGGAGGTCACCGTTGCGAAGCTGTAGACCTCGTCGTTGTCCGCCCCGCCGTCCAGGATCCTCAGGGACAGGAAGAGGTCGGAGCCCGGCTGAACCGTGTAGTGAATCCGAGCGGCGGCGTCGATGGCTCGACCCTGAGGAGCCGCGGCCGCGTCCAGATCGAAGCTGAGCGCCCAAGGGCCGGGGAGATCCTCTTCGCCGAAGATGTGCAGCAGGGGCACGAGGCCCGTGTTGCGGGTCTGACCGAAGGTGCCGCCCTGCCGCAGCGCGATCTCTGCATCCC
>JAKRSE010000330.1 GCA_022402505.1 Fimbriimonadaceae bacterium
ATGCCTGGCGGGAGCACCCTCGCGTGCCCCACCCCAGCGGCCACTTCCATTTCAACGTCGCCCCAGAGATCGGTCGGAGCATGGCGGGCTATCGCCTGGGTCGGACATTCATCGAAGAGGCCCGGCGGCGCGGCCTGCCCCAATGGCATGCGGTGGTCTTTGCGGGCCCTGGACGCAAGTCGACCGACTTCTTCGACCGGATGGGCTTCGAGGTCTTCGACCGAAAGCCATGCTCCCTGCTGGGACCAGGGTGGACGCTCGCCACGATCCGCAAGGACCTGGGCGATGAGCGAACGGGCTTCATCGACTGACCTCCCATGCCGGCAAGGAGTCGAGAATCTCGACAACCGGCGAAAATGCCGGCAAAAACCGGTGAACTTTGGGGGCCGAGACGAGTAAAAAGCATCATCCATGACTTGTTTCCGGCGGATTCTGCCGATCCTGCTTGCCGCCCTGTCCGCGCCGCTCTGGGCCCAGCCGATCACCGCCGAGCAGAAGGCTTCGGTCTTGGCAGGCATCCAGGAGACGATCTCCCAGCGGGCCTTCGTCCCCGGCGCCGACTTCAGCAAGTGGTCTGAGTTCCTGGCGGCCCGACAGGCGGAACTGGACAAGGCCGACACGGTGCCCGCCTTCACCACCGAGGTGAATCGGGCCTTGAACAGCTTCGGCTTCAGCCACATCCGACTGCTCTCTCCCCGCGCCGCCAGCCGACGTGGCCAGACCAGCACGGTGGGTCTGGGCGTCTCGGTGCGGCGGGTGGAGGACGGGCTCCAGGTGAGCGCCGTGGCCGGAGGCAGCCCCGCCTCGCAGGCGGAGATCACCCCGGGCACCACGATTCTGAAGGTGGACGGCCAACCCGCCCGCGAGCCCGCCCAGCTGATGGGTGAGGAAGGGGTGGCGGTCGTCCTGACGGTCCGCCGCCCGGACGGCACCACCGCCGACGTGCCCTCCACCTTCCGCCGCTTCAGCACCGTGCGGCAGGAGACCCTGACCTGGGTGGACAGCGAGACGGCCGTGCTCCGGGTCTTCACATTCTCCGCCGGGTACGGGCGCCAGAACCTGGAGAAGCTCATCGGCGAGGCAGCCAAGGCGAAGCGGCTGGTGCTCGATCTGAGGTCCAACGGGGGAGGCGCGGTGAACAACCTGAACCACCTTTTGAGCCTGCTCCTGCCGGACCGGACCGAGTACGGAACCTTCATCTCGCGGACGACCTACGATCGGTTCGTGGAGGCGAATCCGGAGATGGAGCCGACTCTGGTGAACATCGCCGAGAAGACCACCCGCCGGGCCGCCACCCGCAAGCGCGAGGTTGAACCCTTCGCCGGGAAGATCGCGGTCCTGACCAATCGGGGTTCGGCGAGCGCGAGCGAGATCACCGCCGCCGCACTTCGCGAGCAGGCGGGCGCGATTCTGGTCGGCACGCCCACCCGCGGAGCCGTCCTCGCCAGCACCTTCCGGGGACTGAACGAAGGCTTCAGCATCCAGTACCCGGTCAGCGACTACATCACCGTCAAGGGAATGCGGCTGGAGGGCAACCCGCTTCAGCCGGACATCACCGTGACTGGAAACGCGACGGCCGAGTCCGACCCGGTTCTTGACGCCGCCGTCAAGGCTCTGAAGGAGGCCGCCGGAGTCCCGACATTCGGCCTCTTCAGCCATCTCGACCGCCGGAACTGACGGCGGTCACTCGGCCGGACTCGGCTCCGCATCGAGGCTCTCAGGGTCCTCGATGCGGGCCTTCAGCATGACGTCCTGCCGCTGCATTCGATAGCAGAGGTCGGCCAGGGTCCAGAGGTTGACGACATCCTCCCGGTTGTAGGCGATGAGCCTGTCCTTGGCGCTCTGGTCGCCGCCGACCTCCCATCTTCGCCAGAGGTGAATGGCGTCCAGTCCGGTCAGACCCTCGGCCTCGTCCACCCGGGCGAGTCCGAACCGCTTTTCGATGGCCTTGAGACCGCCTCGGATGCCGAGAGCCCGGAAGGCGTGGCAGAGGTCCAGATGGATCTGGTCGAACACATCTCCGAAGAGCTTCTTCAGCATCGGAACATCGAACCCGGCGCCGAAAAAGGTCACGATCATCGAGTGCCTGCTAAGGATGTCGGGAAAGGCTCCCAATCCCTCGTCTCGGGTCAGGCAGGTGAAGTCGGCTCCATCGTAGAGGCCGATCATCGTGGTCGCCTCGCCTTCTCGGCCCCCGTCGGTCTCGATGTCCAGGCAGAGGGCCGAGGACTTGAATTCCGGCCAGCATCGCCAGTGGTGACGGGCTCCCAGCAGACGGGCGAAATGCTGATGCTCCCCGGCGGCGAGCCTCTCGCGGGAGTCGGCCAAAGCTTCGGCCACCAGCCCGCGATCAGCCGTGCCGCAGGACCATTCCTGGGGGGCCTCCAAGAAATCGTCCCAAGTGCCGCATCCCTGCCGCCAAAGCTCGGCCTCGGTGTGGGCACCGAGGCCGGGCAGATGGCAGAACGTCCGGGTCAGCAAGTGGCCCTGACCTAGTTTCCGCCGCCGCGCGGCCGGCGTCGCGGCTGAACTCCGGTATTGCCGCGCTGGGCCTGCGGGTTGGTGATGGTGATCGTGCTGTTCGGGAACCAGGGCTGTCGCCGGGCCGGATTGTCGTACCAATAGGCTCCGGAGTTCTGGTTTCGGTCGAATTCGCCGGTGATCCGGGCGAGCCCGGTGCCGTACCAGACGGCCCTCATGTTCCCGCCGAACCACTGGATGGCGCGCCACTTGCCCACGACGACGATCGTGCCTCGACCGTGGTACACCGCCCGGCCGGCATCTTCAAACTCCTTGCGGACGGCTCCGGTCGCAGTGACGGTGCCCTGGACCTGGCTGACCAGAACCGTGCCCTCGAAGCTGACCTGAACCCTGCCCTGCCCGTCGATCAGCCGGAAGGAGCCGAGGGCGGCTTCCAGGTGGAGGGTGCCGAATCCGGGCTGGGGCGTGACCCCGGCTCGCTGGGCTTCCGTGGCAGGCTGAGCCAGGGCCGTGCCGGCCAGCAGGGCCGCAGTCGTCAGGGCAGTGAGGAGTCGTCGCATCGTCAAGAATCCCGGTGGGCGGACAGTCGCTGTGGATTATGACCCAAGCCGGCGTTTCGGCCCGGCCCATCTTCCGCACCGTTGCAACGCCCAGGCCGCGTTCTCGATTCCCGGTCCCGGGCCGAGGATATGGCCCCATCAGCGCAAGAATCGGCGGGTCGCGCCTCGTTGAATCATCTAAACTGTCATGTCAATGAAGCCCGTTCAGATCGGCGCCCTGGTGGTGAGCATTCTGGGTTTGGGAGTGGTCCTGGTGGCCTTCCTCTTCAATGCCAGCCCCTACGTCAGTGTGGCCGAAGCGAAGGCGAACGAGCGCCCCGGCGTCCATCTGGTCGGCGACATCGTGAAGGGCACCATGAAGGTGCGCCCGAATCAGGGCTATGTTCGGTTCACCGTGAAGGATGCAGAGTGCGATCCCTTGGACGTGGTCTATCGGGGGGCCCCTCCCGGAAACATGGGCAATGCCACACGGGTCGTGGCCGTCGGCGGAGTGAAAGAGGGAGTCTTCCAGGCGGATCGGATCATCCTGAAATGTCCGAGCAAATATGAAGAGGAAGGCGGCTCGGCTTCGGATCCGATGGCCAAGACCCTGGAGCAGCGGTGCGGGCCTCAGCCCACCCTGGCCTCCACACTCCCCTGACACACAATGGAGCACAACCACTCGATTCCCGCCTGGGCGTTGACCCTCGGCGATGTCGGCCGGGTCGCCGTCTGGGCCGCTCTGTCGTCATTCCTGCTGTCGGTCTTCTTCGCCATCCGGAGTCAGGACCGATGGAGCCGCCTCGCCTTCAAGTTCGGCGCCGGATTCCTGTTCGGCGTCTTCGGGCTCCTCATCAGCCTCTTTCTGACGAACCAGTACGGGTTCCTCTATGTCCACAACCACAGCCAGGCCGACTATGAGGTCTGGTACAAGATCTCCGGAGTCTGGGCCGGACAGGAAGGCTCCATCCTTCTTTGGTCGTGCCTCACGGGCCTGTTCGGCCTGATCACCCAGACCCGGTTCGGCAGCTATTCCCGCTGGTACGTCGGGGCCTATGCCCTGCTGATGGCGGCGATGACCGGGATCAGCGCCTTCGAGTCCCCCTTCCGGCTGATGATGGGTCCGGACGGAGCGCCCTTCATGCCGGAAGACGGGCGGGGCATGATGCCTTCCCTGGTGAACTACTGGATGGTCATCCACCCGCCGACGATCTTTGTCGGCTTCAGCCTGACGGCGGTCGCCTACTGCCTGGCGGTGGCGGCGATGCTCCACCGCAACCCAGACGACTGGATCGCCATGGTCCGCCCCTGGGCTCTCACGTGTCTGGGGATCCTCGGGCTGGGGCTCTGCATGGGCGGCTTCTGGGCCTATGAGACCCTGGGCTGGGGCGGCTTCTGGGTGTGGGACCCGGTGGAGAACACGAGCTTCGTCCCCTGGTGCGCGACGGCGGCCTTCACTCACGGAATCTTCGTCCAGCAGGCCCGGAACCGAGGGCATGTGCTGAACGTGATCCTGGGAGGAGCGCCGTTCATGCTCTTCTGCTACGGCACCTTCCTGACCCGTTCCGGCTTTCTGGGCGACACCAGCGTCCACAGCTTCGCCCGGATGGACCCTCAGGCCCTCGGGATCCTGGTGGCCCTCATCGGACTCTCCACGCTCGGATTCGCGGCCGTCCTGATTCCCTTCGCCCGCTGGTGGAAGAAGGAGAAGCCCGTCTCGGAAACCATCGAGAAGACGCCGTGGAACCGTTCCGTCTTCTTCGGCCTGGCCATGTGGCTGCTGTTCGCCTTCGGCCTGGTGACCGCCATCGGCATGTCGGTGCCGCTGATCCAGTCTCTGCTCGGACAGAGCCCGAAGGTGGTGGAGGAGTCCCTCTACAACCGGGTGCTCGGCTGGTTCTTCGTGCCGTCCATGCTGGCGATCGGCATCGCTCCGTTCCTGACGTGGAGGGGCCTGCCCGCCCGGCAGATGCTGGCCAAGATCGTCAACCCCACCGCTCTCGCCCTGATGTTCACCGGGTTTCTCCTGCTCTGGACAAAGACGGGCTGGCAGGGCGGGGCGGCCGATCCGGAGCAGACCACGACGCTGATCGGTTCGGTCACCGTGCCCCGGCTCCCCTGGATCGCCTTCCTGGCCTTCCTCTGCCTCTTCGCCATCTTCACGAACCTGGTCAAGCTGGGCGAGCTGATGCCGAAGGGGCGGAAGACGGCGGGTGGCGTGGTCACCCATGTCGGCGTGGTCGTCGCCCTGCTGGGCCTGATCTTCTCTCGCGGCCTGGAACAGAAGAAGCTCCTGACGGTCCACCCGGAAAAGCCGACCGAAGCCTTCGGGTACCAAATCAGCTACGACGGCCCGACTCGAAACTTCATGGACCGGAACAACCAGGTCCGGCTGAGCGTGGATGGAGCGCGGGACCGGTTCGATGCGGTGCCCGGCCTCTACTTCCGCCCCGGCCCCGACGGCCCCCAGGAGACGATCTGGCCCCACATTCAGCGCCGCCCCCTGTATGACCTCTACTTCACCCTGCACCCGATGGTATGGGAAGCGAGCGAGGATCAGGGGCTGACGGTCGGCCAGGAAGCCCGCTACGAGAACGTCATCATCACCTATCTCGGCCTCCGGACCGAGGGGACGCCGGGTACGGGCTCAGCCCGCTTCTTCGCCGACACCAAGGTGCAGGTCCTGGGCGATCCCCAGGCGCTCCGACCCAGCCTGCTGCTGGGCACCCAGTCGGCCGATCCCCGCCCGGCTCGACTGCTGGACGGACGGACCCTCACGATGGTCCGGGCCGACGTGGAGCGGAATGCGATCGTCGTCGTCCTCAGCTCCCGGCCGGAAGAGCCGATGAGCCTGGTGCAGGGCTCCAGCATCGAGACCGACGGAATCCGGATCACCTTCCAGCAGCTCAGGCCGGAGGCCGGCTCCGATCCGACGACGGCCCGCCTCGGTGCCGATCTGCTGGTCGAACCCGTCGTTTCGACGAGCCGGGTCAGCCCCTGGATGGGTCTGGAAGACGGAGAGAAGGTGAAGGTCAGCGAGATGTACCAGCTGGCCCTTGCGCGGATCGACGCCGCCACCAAGCAGGCGTTCTACAGGTTCGACTACGTTCAGCCGGCCTACCCGCTGGAGGTCTTCTACAAGCCGCTCACCTGGCTGGTGTGGTTCGGAGTCGGCCTGATGACGGTCGGCGCACTCTGGGCGGCATCGGGACGCAAGCCGGGTCCAAGGGACCCCCGACCGGGGACCAAAGAACCGGACGAGGCGGAGAAAGAACGTACAGTGGAGCCCGCCGATGCGTCTCTCCCAGTTGCTTAAGGCCAAGCTGCACCACGCCCGGGTCACCTATGCGGACCCGGAGTATGTGGGGAGCGTGCAGATCGACGCCGACCTGATGGAACGGGTCGGCATCGTCGAAGGTGAACTGGTCCATGTCTGGTCGGTGGATGGAACCTCTCGCCTCCAGACCTACGCCTTTCGCGGCCCTCGGGGCGTGATCGGCCTGAACGGAGGCGCAGCCCACTTCTTCCGCCCCGGCGAGCGGATCATCATCGCCGCCTTCGACCTCTCTGACGAGCCGATCGAACCCAAGGTCCTCCTGCTGGATGAGGACAATCTGGTCGTCCGCGAGCTGCATCCCTTCAAGACCCATGGCTGACCTCCTCCCGCTCCTCGAACGATCCGGCGCCGTCCTGCGCGGACATTTCATCCTCTCTTCGGGGCGACACAGCGACACCTACTTCGAGAAGTTCCGGGTGCTGGAGCAGCCTGCAGTCCTCAGCGAACTCTGCTGCTCGATTGCCGAGCACCACGCGGGACAGGGGTTCACCCACGTCGCGGGTCCGCTGACCGGAGGAATCCTGATCGCCATGGAAACCGCCCGGCAGATGGGGCTCCCCGCGATCTACGTCGAGAACGAGAACGGCCGGAAGACGCTGCGGCGCGGAGCCGGGATTCCCGAGGGGGCCAAGGTTCTGGTGGTCGATGACGTGCTGACGACCGGACTCTCCCTGGTGGAGACCATCGACGCCGTGAAGCGATTTGGCGGAGACCCGGCCGCCGCCGCCGTGCTCATCGACCGCAGCGGACCGGACTTCCACATGCCGATTCCCATCTTCGCCGTCTGCCGGGTGGATGCTCAGTCTTGGGCACCGGGAGACCTCCCGGACGAGCTGAAGGCGATCCCGGCGGTGAAGCCGGGAACGCGGCGCGACTGATTGTGCTCCCGATCAGGGGGTGCGAGCGGGGACGACGGCGGCCGAGAGTCGGAGCGTCACCTGGTCGGAGATGGCCCCGGCGGCGACTCCATAGTCCATGCCGAAGTCCGAACGCTTGATCGTCACGGGCTCGCAGGTGAAGCCCATGCGCTGTCCGGCCCGCTGGTCGGCGACGGGCTTCGTGGCTCGGAACGGGATCGCCAGCGGCTTGGTCACACCCTTCAGGGTCAGGTTGCCGTTCGCGATGTAGAGGCCATTGCCCTTCGATTCGACGGAGGTGCTGACGTAGGTGATGTCGGGATGCTTCTCGACATCAAAGAAATCGCCGGAACGCAGGTGGTTGTCTCTCGCACCGATCCCGGTGGAGACCGACGCGGCCTTCGCGGTGAAGCTCAGCGACCCGCCGGTGATGTTGGTCGGATCGACCGTGACCGTCCCCGAAAAATCTTCGAACCGGCCGTTGACCAGGCTCACGCCCATATGGCCGACTTCGAAGGAAACCATCGAATGGGCGCGGTCGATGGACCAGGTTCCCTTCTCCATCCGGACGGCCGGAGCGGATTCGACGGCGGCCGGAGCCGAAGTGAAGACTGCGGGAGCGACTCCCAGGAAGAGTGTGAGGCCGGCCGAGCCGGCGGCGAGGATCGAGCG